>JBDHVK010000007.1:0-60521 GCA_039809645.1 Gemmatimonas sp. | reverse complement strand
GACGAACGCGGGCCGCGCGACGATCGCGGGCCACGTGAGGATCGTGGCGAGCGTCCGACCAGCGTGACTCCGGCCGCCGAAGGGCCCGTGTTTGGCGGAGGAGAGCGCCAGGACCGGGGCGACCGGGGCGATCAGGGCGACGAACGTGGCTTCCGCCGCGGCCGTCGCGGCCGCAACCGCTTCCGCCGGGGAGGCGCGGGTGCGCCGACCGGCGCGCCGGCGGGCGACGCCGGGTTCGATCGCGGTCCGCAGCAGCCCGTCGCAGTGGAAGGCACCATGTCGGGTTGGTTCGATGCGTCGCGCGACAGCGGCTTCCTGCGTCGCGCGGTGAACAGCTACCTCCCCGATCCCGCCGATCCGTTCGTGCCGCCGGCGCTGGTGCGGCTGCACCAGCTGCGCCGCGGCGACAAGATCGACGTCACCTATGGGCGCGATCACCGCGGCCGCTCGGTCGTGGTCGAGGTGCAGCAGCTCAACGACGGGTCGCCGGTCATTCTCGAGAAGCGCCCCGACTTCAACACGCTCACGGCGAGCTATCCCGACCGGAAGCTCACCCTCGAAACCGGCCGTCCGGCCAAGACCGGCCCGGAGCTCACCCGGCGAGCCATCGACCTCATCGCGCCCATCGGCTACGGCCAGCGCGCGCTCATCGTCGCGCCGGCCCGCGCCGGCAAGACCACGCTGCTGCAGGCCATCGTGGAAGGCGTGGCGGTGAACCATCCGCAGGCCGCACTGCTCGTGCTGCTGGTGGACGAGCGCCCCGAGGAAGTGAGCGAGATGATCACGTGGGGCTACGGCGAGGTCGTCGCGTCGAGCTTCGACATGCCGCCCAAGCGTCATGTGGAAGTGGCCGAGATGACGCTCGAGCGCGCGCGCCGCATGGTGGAACAGGGGCGCGACGTGGTCATCGTGCTCGACTCGATCACGCGTCTCGCCCGCGCCCACAACACCGTCGATCGCGGCACCGGCCGCACCATGTCGGGCGGCCTCGACGCCACCGCCATGCAGAAGCCCAAGGCGTTCTTCGGCTCGGCGCGCATGATCGCGCCGCAGCATGGCGGCGGCTCGCTCACGATCATCGCCACCGCGCTCGTCGAAACCGGCTCGCGCATGGACGACGTGATCTTCGAGGAGTTCAAGGGCACCGGCAACTGCGAGATCAAGCTTGATCGCTCGCTGGCTGACCGCCGCATCTTCCCGGCGTTCGACATTGCCACCAGCGGCACGCGTCGCGAAGAGAAGCTCTATCGCCCCGATCAGCTCGAGAAGGTGCACCTGCTCCGTCGCGGCTTGCATCAGTTGCCGCCGCAGGCAGGCATGGAGTGGCTCATCAAGCGGATTGCCGCGACGTCGAACAACGATTCGTTGCTCGACGGACTGTAAGCGCGACAGCTTCTGCTCCACGCCGGCCCCGGGACGATTCCATCGTCCCGGGGCCTCGTGTTTTCAGAGACGACACGACGGACGGTTCGAGATCCGTGACAGTGGTGCCGGTGGCGTGACACTGAAATTCCCTGGGACTCAAGTGTCATGCGGACGTGGCCGATACGAGAGCGCGTACCCGAACCTGGCGATGCCGCCCGGTGCCTCGGCCTTGTCTCTGTTTGCCAATCATGTTCCGTACTCTGTCCCTGCGGGCGAAGATCGTCGCTCTGCCCATCGTTGCGGCCCTCGGCTTTGTCGTTACCCTCACGGCGTCGTTCGTGCTCGGGTCGCGTTCGCAGCAGCAGCTTGCGGCGATCGAAAAGGGCTACCAGCCCGCGCTCGAACTCAGCCGACGGCAGCAAGCGCTGCTCGAGAGCTATCAGCGCGCCCTCCGCGATGCGGTGGGTGCCAGCGACACGGCCGCCATCTCGGCGGCGGACACTCTGCTCGCGCGATTCTCCCGCGCCACGGATTCCCTGTCGCACAACACGGCAGTCGATTCCGCTGACATCGCCAAGGTGCAGGCGGGCTTTGCCGCGTATGCGACCAGCGCGAAGGCGACGAGCCGTGGCATGATCACGGGCGCCATGGAAGACCTGATGGGTGGCGCGACCGAGGTCAAGGAAAAGTACGCTGCGCTCGCCAAGCAGCTCGAGGCGCAAACGGCGCATCAGGAAACCGAGATCGGCACGGCATTCAGCAAGGCCGACACCATGCAGAAGACCTCGCGCCTGGTGACGACGGTGGCGCTGGTGGTGTCGCTCATCGCGCTGGCCGTGATCGCGTGGGGCACGGTGACGAGCATCATCGGGGCGATGCGCGCCCTGTCACAGACCGCGCGCGACATCGCGCAGGGCAAGCTCGACACCGAAGTGACCGTCTCCGGGACGGACGAGATCGGTGAACTGGGCGAGGCCTTCCGCGGCATGCTGTCGTACATCGACGGCGTCTCGAATGCGGCCGCGCGGCTGGCGATCGGTGACCTGAGCGCGCATGTCGACGTGCGCTCGGAGCACGATGCACTGTCGCGGAACATCAATGGCGCGACCGACACCCTGCGGGAAGTGACCGGCGAAGTGAACTCGGTGATCGCCGCGGCGACCGACGGTGACCTGTCGAAGCGCGGCAACCCGGAGCGGTTCCAGGGCGCGTACTCGGGGCTCGTGCGGGGCACGAACGCCGCGCTCGATGCGGTGGTGCAGCCGATCGCCGAGGCCAAGGATGTGCTGGCGCGGGTTGCGGCCCGCGATCTGTCGGCGCGCGTGCGGGGCGACTACGTGGGTGAGCACGCTGCGATCAAGGCGTCGCTCAACACGGCGCTCGACAACATCAGTGAAGTGTTCGCGTCGCTCACGATGGCCATCGGCCAGGTGAACGCGGCGGCGCGCGAGATCGGCGACGGCAGCCAGGAGCTGGCGAGCGGTGCCGCCGATCAGGCAGGCGCGATCGACCAGGTGTCGAACCGTATCACGGTGGTGAGCGAGCGGACGAAGGCCAACGCGGCCGATGCCGCCGAAGCGCGCGCCGCGATGGAGAAGACGTCGGAGACCACCGAGCAGGGTGTGGAGCGCATGACCGCCCTCGCCGAAGCGGTGACGGAGATCAAGAAGTCGGCGGACGCGACGGCCAAGATCGTCAAGACGATCGACGAGATCGCGTTCCAGACGAATCTCCTCGCGTTGAACGCTGCCGTGGAAGCGGCGCGCGCCGGCGACGCGGGCAAGGGCTTCGCGGTGGTGGCCGACGAAGTGCGCAGCCTGGCCATCCGCGCCTCGGAGGCCTCGCGCAACACGTCGACGCTGATCGAGGAGTCGGTACAGAAGGCGGAGACGGGTGTGCGGCTCAACGAGAGCGTCATGCGTCGCCTCGAGGAAATCCGGACCGGCGTGCAGCGCGCGGCGACGATCATGCACAACATCGCCGAGGGCGCGGTCGATCAGGACAAGGAGCTCGCCGAAGTGACGGTGGCGATGTCGCAGATCAGCGGCCTCACGCAGCGCACGGCGGCGAACGCCGAGGAGTCGGCGAGTGCCGCGGCCGAACTGTCGGCGCAGTCGGCGGAGATGCAGGAGCTGGCGATCCAGTTCACGCTCGATGCGAAGCACTCGCAGGCGGTGTCGCAGGGTGTCGCCGAGTCGCATCGCGGGCAGACGTCGGCAGCGAACCGGCGCGCCAGTGCCCCGAGCACGCCACCGAGCGCGGCGCGTCAGCCGGCTCGCGCGGCAACCAAGTCCTCGCGTGCGTCGGCATCCAAGTCGGTCGCCAGGGCGGCGAAGAGTCGCTCGGCGGCCGAGAAGTCGGATGATGTGTTCCCGGTGTCGGCGTCCGCGCTGATCCCGTTTGACGAGGATGATTCGACGGATGACGTGCTCGGCAGCTTCTGAGCTGCCGAACGCCGGATCCGGACCGTTGGACCGTAGTGAATTCTCTCCAGTGACAATGCCCCCGGTCCCGCCGCGACAGCGGTCGCGGCGGGCCGGGAATGTCGACGAGTCCCGTACTTGTCGTGTAGGGCCCTGATGTCGGCGACGCCGCGACTCAGATTCTGCCGCATCAGTCTCCGCAACACATGACATTCTCCATGGTCCGTCGCGTCGCCACCGGCGCCGCGCTGCTCCTCGCGCCCCTCGCGGTGCATGCGCAGGATGACCGCCTCTCGATTCATGGCTCGGCAAGCCTGGCCTACGCCAAGAGCGACAATCTCCCGATCAACGGGATCACCAAGGACGGCACGTCCAACTACCGCCTGCTCGCGCTGCAGTTCGGCTACAAGATCTCGGACAAGGATCGCGTGGTCACGCAGCTGCTGCACCGCCATGTCGGTGAAAGCCCGCTCAATGCGGTGACGCCGGACCTCGAGCCGGTGTGGGCGTTCTACGAGCACTAGTTCGACAACGGGACGTCGCTCAAGGCCGGTCGCAACCCGCTGCCGCGCGGGATCTTCAACGAGATCCGCTATATCGGCACGCTGTTGCCGCTCTACCGCGTGGGCAACGCGGTATACGGCGAGACGCTCGAGTATGTGGACGGCATCGTGGTCCGCAAGCCGCTGACGCTGGGCGCGTGGGGTCTCGACGTGACGGGCTTCGTGGGTGGCTACGATCTCAAGGCACAGATCCCGCCGAGCACCGGCGTGACCGTGCTGAACACGCGCAACGAGAACACGATTGGTGGTCAGCTGTGGCTCAACACGCCGATCAGGGGCGTGCGCCTGGGCGTCTTCGGCAACAACTACGCCTCGACGCCAAGCGCCTCGCTCCCCGAAGCGAGCCGCCCGAAGCGTACCACGACCATGATGTACTCGGCGGAAGCGGCGTTCTCCAAGGTGTTCCTCCGCTCGGAGGCGACGACCTTCAAGCAGACCAGGGCGCCGAACTTCGTCGACGTGGCCACGTGGTACGTGCAGGGTGGCGTGCATCTCACCGAGCAGGTCACGGTGACGGGCGAGTACAACGACGGCCGCAACATCGTGCGCTTCGCCGGCACGCCGATTCCCGATCTGTCGCTGCCGTTCAATCAGGACCTGGCGCTTGGCGTCTCGTTCAAGCCGTCGGCGCAGGTGTCGTTCAAGCTCGAGGGGCACAGCGCGGAAGGGTATCAGTTCGATCGCCCCGTGCCGTCGGTGATTCCGCCGACCACGCCGCCGCTCGTGGCGCGCCTCGCGCCGGTGTCGAAGACGGTGTACGGGCTTGCGTCCGTCTCCTTCAGCTTCTGAGGACGACCCGATGCGTATGTTCAAGCAATTGGCCGCGCTTGGCGCGGCCCTGGTGCTCGCGGCCGCACCGGCCGCCGCGCAGGACGTGAAGGTGATCGTGAACAGCGGCAACGCCACGGCCGATCTGCCGGCTGCCACGGTGGCCAAGCTGTCCTCAAGGAAGTCGCCAAGTTTCCGAACGGCACGGCGGCCACGCCGGTGGATCAGGTGAAGTCGAGCGCGACGCGGGCCGCGTTCAGCAAGGCGATCCTTGGCCGACCGGTGAGTGCGGTGGAGACCTACTGGCAGCAGCAGATCTTCTCCGGCAAGGAAGTCCCGCCGACCACCAAGGCTAACGACGAGGAAGTGATCGCGTTCGTGAAGGCGAACGCGGGGGCGATCGGCTATGTGAGCGCCGGCGCTTCCACCGCCGGCGTCAAGGTCGTCGACGTGAAGTAGTGCGTCAGGTGTTCGCGCGGCGCCCGTACTCTTCGTAGAGCACGGCCGCCGCGCGGATGCCCAGCCGGTAGTTCTCGGCACTGATCCACTCGTCGGGCGCATGAGCGTTCTCGCCCGGCAGACCAAAGCCCATGAGCAGGACGGGCGCGCCCAGAATGCGCTCGAAGTCGCCGACGACCGGGATGCTGCCGCCCTCGCCGGTAATGACCGGCTCGCGCCCGAACGCGGCCGTGAGCGCCGCCTTGCCGGCATCGATGATAGGCCCCTGCAGATCCGCGCGCCACGGGCGTCCGCCGTGCAGGTTGGTGACGGTGACGGTCACGCCAGGCGGTGCGACCCGCGCGACATGCGCCTGCACCAGCGCCGCAATGTCCTGCGGATCCTGATCGGGCACGAGACGGAAGCTCACCTTGGCCATCGACACGGCGGGGAGTACGGTCTTGGCCCCCTCGCCCGTGTAGCCGCTGAGCAGCCCGTTCACTTCGCAGGTCGGGCGCGTCCAGAGCCGCTCGAGGGTGGTGTAGCCCGGCTCACCGCCGAGGGCCGTCACGCCCACCTCGTGCATCAGTTCTTCATCGCTGAAGGGGAGCTCGCGCATCTGCGCCCGCACGTGATCGGGGAACGGCTGGACGCGATCGTAGAAGCCCGGGATGGCGATGCGGCCGGTGTCGTCGTGCATGGTGGCGAGAATGCGCGCGAGCGCCATGGCCGGATTCACCACTGCGCCACCGTACATCCCCGAGTGCAGATCGCCGCTTGCGCCGCGCACATCGATCTGCAGATACGCCATGCCGCGCAGGCTCGAGAGAATGCTCGGGATGCCGGGCGCGAACATGGTGGAGTCGGAGATCACGACCGCGTCGCAGGCGAGGCGCGCGTTCTCGCGCTCGAGGAACGCTTCGAGGTTCTCGCTCCCGACCTCTTCCTCGCCTTCGGCCAGCACGATCACATTCACCGGCAGCGTGCCACGCGACGCGAGGTGCGCTTCCAGCGCCTTGATGTGCAGGTAGAGCTGCCCCTTGTCGTCCACGGAGCCGCGCGCGTAGATGCGGCCGTTGCGGATCTCGGGCTCGAAGGGTGGTGACGTCCACAGCTCGAGCGGCTCGGCGGGCTGCACATCGTAGTGCCCGTAGATGAGCAGTGTGGGCGCGCCGGCCGGCGCCTTGCGCCATTCGCCCACGACGATCGGGTGCCCGGGGGTGGGCTCGATGGTGGCGGTGAAGCCAATCGTGGTGAGCGCGTCGGCCACGAACTGCGCAGCAGCCTGACAATCGGTCTTGTGCTCGGAACGCGCCGAGACCGACGGGATGCGCAGGAAGGCGAACAGTTCGTCGAGGGCGCGGGCGTCGTGCGCCTCGCAGTGCGCAGCGAGATCGGCGGGGATGGTCATGCGACTAGGTCGTGGAGCGAGAACCGGCGGCGAGGCCGGCGAATGTGGCGGCGAGGCCCAACGTGAGCGACAGGGCAATGTACGCGGCAGCGCGACCGGTCTTCCCCTGCTGCACCATCGCGACCGTTTCCGCGCTGAGCGTGGAGAAGGTGGTGAAGCCGCCGCAGAAGCCGGTGGTGAGCGCGAGGCGCATCACATGATCGGCGTCGGGCGCCGCGAAGAGTCGCGCGAACCACCCGATGAGAAAGGCGCCGAGCACGTTCACCAGCAGCGTGGCCCACGGAAACGTGGTGGTGTGGGGCGCCATGACGACGCCGGCGCCGTAGCGGGCCACCGAGCCGATGGCCCCGCCCAACGCCACGACCAGCAGCACGGTGGCGCTCAGCGGCGGTGCGGGCGTGGACATGGGCAGCGGGGTCAGGGCGCGGAGGTGGGGCGCTCGCGCGGGACGTCGCGGGCGATGCGGTAGAGCCAGATGCGGCGTGCCGTAATCTCGCCGCCGTTTCGCTGCAACGAAACGCGCGCACCCGGCTTGGTGGTGGCAAACCAGCTCCCCACGACGGCCGCGAGCGAATCGCCCTTGGCATCGGCGTCGAACACCGCGATCAGACCGTCGCCCGGATGGATGCTCTGATAGGCGTTCTTCCAGACATCGTACTGATTGGTACGACCGCCGAGGTTGAGCGCGAAGACGGTGGGTTGTCCGCTCAGATGGAAGGCGAGCTCGGACGCGTCCTGATAGCGGTCGGCAGCGATGAACTGATCGACCGTACCCTCGAGGAAGGGATCGCGTCGGGCCACGTCGACGGAGTCGGCGAGCGTGGTCCAGCCGTGCGCACGGGCGATGGGATCCTTGCGGGGGGCGAGGGGCAACAGCGGCCGCCACGCCTGGAGCGACACGATGACGAGGAGCCCGGCGGCGAGCCACGCGCCGCGCCGCCACCAGACGCCGGTCGCCGCGGGGCGCGTACTGGTCGCCAGCAGCATCATGGCCCCCGGATAGATCATCGCCGGCCAGTTGGCCTCCACCGAGCGCCGCCAGGCGCTGACGGCGAAAAACAGGAGTGGCATGAGCGCGACCATCGCCAGCGCAAACCGCCGGCTCGCCACGCCGATCAAGGGGTCAGAGCTGTTGAAATTGCCGATCAAGGGGTCAGAGCTGTTGAAATTCAAGAGCTCTGACCCCTTGATCGGCTCCTTGATCGGCTGGATCGGCTTGGAGAGAGGGCGCGCGCGCCAGCCGTCGCGCAGCGCGTCCCACACGACGAGGGCCATCAGGCCGAAAAAGATCGGCGAGGCCAGACCGGCCTGGCCGCCGAGCATCTCGAGCTCGCGGGACAGCGGATTGCCGCGCGCGCTGGGGGTGAAGCCATGCCCCAGCTGGAAGCGGAACGAGATCCAGTTGTTGAACGCGTTCCAGGCCACCACCGGCGCGAACATCCCGAGCGCGATGAGGCTGGCGAGCCACGGCCCGGGCTCGGCAAAGCGTCGACGGAGCGCCGGATGCACCAGGCAGGCGATCACGAGCCCCATGGGGAGCAGCACCGCGGTGTACTTGGCGACGAAGGCGGCGCCCAGTGCGATGCCGGCCCCGATCCACCAGCCGAGGCTGGCACGGGTCCGGAGCGGCGCGGCCAACGCCCGCTCGACGGCCAGGAGCGCGACCATGGCCGCCATGAACAGCGCAGCGTCGGGGGTCGCGAGGACAAGCCCGAGCGTGGCGATGGGCAGGAGCGCGACCAGCATCGCCGCCCGGCGCGCGGCACGCGCCCCCGCCTCCCCGCCTCCGGCCAGATGAAAGGCGCAGCCGACGGCGGCGAGGTGCGTCGCCAGAGCAGCGATGGCCGGCCCGAGCCGCACGCCGAGCGTGGTGGCCCCGCCCAGCCCCGTCCCCAGGGCAATGAGGAGGGCGATCCCCGGCGGGTGGTCGAAATAGCCGGCCTCGAGACGGCGGGACCACTCCCAGTAGTATGTCTCGTCGGGGAGCAGCGGAACGAACGCCGCCAACAGCGCGCGCAGCGCCAGCGCCCCGAGCACCCAGAGGAGCGTATCCCGCCAAAGCGCACGGGATGGTGTGGAAGAGGCCGGCGGAAACATTGCGAGGCGAAAGTTGTACCGAGTGTGAGGTCTGGGCCAAGCTCTTGCATCGCTGTGCCGGCACTGTAACAGTTACGGCTGCCAGCGACCACGCGTCCTTGTACGGCATCACACTTCGGCGCCGTCTCGCGGCGCCGCTCTTCACTTCTTGTTCTCAGGACGGACCTGCATGCGGGTCGTTGCCCACAATGTGTCGTCAGTCGCGCGCCGCACGGCTACCCGTACGGTCACCCGCATGGGGCTCCGCGGCGGCCTGACGCTCCTGCTGCTCGGCGGTCTCGCCGGCTGCCTTGATCTCAAGACCACGAAGGATGCGTGCAGCGTGACGGTGGCCCCGACCACCCTGACGCTCGCCATCAATCGCTCGGCGCCAATCGTGGGCACGGCCTTCGATTGCAGCGGCAATTCGATCAAGAACAAGACCATCACCTACTCGACGAGCAATGCGGCCGTCGCCACCGTGACCACGGATGGCAACGTGCTCGCCATCTCGGTGGGCTCGGCGACGATCTCGGCGGTGGCGAACGGCAAGAGCGCGCAGGTGCTCGTGACGGTCACGCCGGAGCAGGCGGCGTCGGTCACGCTCAATCCCAACGTGCTCACGCTGCGGAAGACCAATACGCGGCAGCTCACGGCCACCGCACGCAACAACCAGAACACCGTCATCACCGGGCGCACGTTCCGCTGGTCGAGCTCGAACTCGTCGGTGCTGAGCGTGGATCAGAGCGGCAACGTCACGGCGCTCACGCCGGGCCAGGTGGTGGTCACCGCCGAGGTGGATCAGGTGGTGGGTCAGGCGACCATCACGGTGACCGAAATCCCGATCGGCAGCTGCAGCCTGGCGCCGGCCAACTCGAAGGTGACGGTGTCGCAGACGGTGCAGCCCACGCTGACGCTGCGCGATACGGCGAACAACGTGATTCCGTCGTTGGGGCGGCCGGTGGTGTGGAGCAGCTCCAACGAGGGCGTCGCCGTGGTGTCGCAGACTGGTCTGGTGACGACGCGGAAGGCCGGCACGGCGACGATCACCGCGTCGCCGTCGGAGAACCCGCAGGTCAGCTGCAGCGCCAATGTCGAGGCCGTGGACTCGCGCATCGCGCAGGTGGTGGTGACGCCGCGTACCGGCTCACTGCGCCTCGGCCTGCCGGTGGCGTTCAATGCCCTGCTGCTCGATTCGACGCGGGCGCAGATTCCGGGCGGCCGCGTCGTCACGTGGAGCACGAACACGCCGACGGTTGTCCAGGTCACGCAGGCCGGAATCGTCACCGGGCTGTCGCTCGGCACCGCGCGGGTAATTGCGACCGCGGAAGGCGTGGCGGATACGGTCTCGCTCACGGTCACGAAGATTCCGGTGGCCCGCGTGCAGGTCACGCCGCTGCAGGTGTCGCTGCTCGAGGGAACGTCGCAGCAGTTCAGTCTGACAGTGACCGACTCAACGGGAGCGATCGTGACGGATCGCGACGTGAACTGGATTGTCGGTGATCCGTCCAAGGCATCGGTGACGCAAACGGGGCTCGTGACGGCAATCTCCTCCGGGACCACGAGCGTTGCGGCGATCGTGGAGAGCTTGGCCGGTCAGGCCGTGCTGATCATTCAGCCGGTACCGGTGGACTCGATCCGCGTCCAAACCGATTTCAACCTCGTGCGTGGGACGACGAGCGCCTTCGCCATCAACCTCACCGATCGCAACGGCAATCTGCTGCGCAACCGGAATGTGCTGGTCACCAGCAACTTCCCCGGAGTCGCGATCGGCGGCGCCAATTCGACGGCCACACAGGTCACCGTGCAGGGGATCAGCGTGGGCACGGCGGTACTCACACTGCAGACGCTCAACAGCAACGGCCAGGCGGAGGGCAAGGCGAGTCAGGTGACCGTCACGGTGACCGCGCCCACGACCGGGACCTCGGGCATTCGCGGTTCCGGCGGCAGTTGAGCCTTCAGCACGTGTCGCACGTCTAGATTGCAGGGCGCCGGCTCACACCGGCGCCCTGTTGTTTTTCGGTCTGTTCTGGCCCGCTTCCGGTCGTCTGCCCATGCCCGCTGAATCGCTCCCCTCGCTGCTGCGCGATCTCTTCACCGGCGAGATCACCGAGTCGTTGCTCTTTCCCTACCCGGCGACGCTCGACGTGACGGACGCGGCGGAAGCGGCGACGGTGCGTCGGCTGATCGGGGCACTCAACGGCATGGTGGCATCGGGGCTCATCGATCCGACGCGCTCTGACGAACAGGAAGGCTTCGACGAAGCGGTGATCCGCGCGTTCGCCGAGGCGGGACTGCTGGGGCTCACGATCCCGAAAGCGTACGGCGGGCTCGGCCTCTCGGCGACGGCGTACGCGCGCGTCTTCGGCGCAGTGGCGGCGGTGGACGCCTCACTGGGCGTGCTGATCGGCGTGCACTGCGGACTTGGTGCCAAGGCCGTGGTGATTGCCGGCAACGAGGCCCAGAAGGCGCGCTATCTGCCCGCCCTGGCGCGCGGCGAGATGCTCGCGGCGTACGCGCTCACCGAGCCGGAAACCGGGTCCGATGCGCAGCACGTGGTCTCCACGGCGACGCGCAGCGCCGACAACACGGGCTGGGTGCTCAACGGGCGCAAACACTGGATCGGCAACGGACAGCGGGCCGGCGTGATTGCCACCTTCGCGCAAACGCCAGTCGTGCGCAACGGCGAGACGGTGCAGCGCCCCACGGCGTTCATCATCCGCCCCGACATGCCGGGATTCCGCGTCGATGGCACCATCCGCAAGCTCGGTATCCGCGCCTCGACACAGGCCGAACTGGTGTTCGACAACCTGTTCGTGCCCGACGATCACGTGCTGGGCGAGGTGGGCAAGGGCTTCCGCGTCGCCGTGAATGCGCTCAACGCCGGCCGCCTCTCGCTCGCGAGCGGCTGCGCCTCGGCGTGCAAGCGGCTGCTCGGCGAGTTCACGCGCTACGCCGAGGCGCGCACGCAGTTCGGTGCACCGCTCGCGGACTTCGAGATCACGCAGCGCAAGATGGCGACCATCGCGAGCGAGACGTATGCGGCCGACGCGATGGTGGGCGCGCTCGCGGCGGCGCTGGATCGCACCGACGTGGACGCCTCCCTCGAGGCCGCGTGTGCGAAGGTCTTTGCGAGTGAGCTCGTCTGGCGCAGCGCCGACGAACTGGTGCAGCTCGCGGGCGGGCGTGGATTCGTGAAGCCCTGGCCGTACGAGCGCTATCTCCGCGACGCGCGCATCCAGCGGATCTTCGAAGGCGCGAACGAAGTACTGCGCCTGTTCATCGGACTCAATGGCATTCAGGGTCCGGCCGAGGAGCTCAAGGAGTTGGCGGACGCGCTGCGCAATCCGCTGCAGAACCTGGGGCTCGTCTCGAGCTTCGCCGCGCAGCGCGTCGCGAGCGCCTTCGGGAAACGGGACCGCTTCTCGGTGGAGCTGCACGCGTCGCTCAAGCCGCACGCCGACTATGTCGAGCGCCACGTGGCGGAGCTGGCGCAGGCCACGCAGAAGGCGATCACCACGCACAAGCGCGACATCATTCACCGCCAACTGGTGGTGGAGCGGCTCGCCGACATGGCGATCGAACTGTACGCGCGCGCCACGACGATCGCGCGTACGCAGCGGCTCATCCTGGAGCGCGGTGCGGAGGCCTGCGACCGCGAAATCGCGTTGTGCGCCCTCTTCTGCGTGCAGAGCGGGCGGCGGTTCCGCGCGACGCGCATGGAGCTCGACGGCACCGCCGGCGATACGATCGACGACCTCCGCCGCACCGTCGCCGCGCGCGCGCGGGCCGAGGCGGGCTATGCCACGAGCGACGCGCTGTTGGACGTGCCGGTACCGCCTCTTCCGGCGTGGGGACTGAATCGGGATGAGCAGGCGCGCGCGATTGAGAGAAACTGAGATGCTGAGATGCTGAGATGCTCAGACTGAACTGATCACGCAGAGAAAAAGAGAAAAGGAGAAATCGATCGACGTGGCGTCGGGCGATTTCCCCTTTTCTCCTTTTCTCCCTTTCTCTGCGTGATCAGTTCGGTCCAAGCGCCCCACATCTCACGTCACAACTCTCACATCACAGGTCCGCGCAGCTGCGATTGATCTGGCCGCAGCTCAGGCAGATCTGCTTGCACTTGCGCCACGAGAGCGTGGGCGAATCGCAATACTCGCAGCACTCCACCGCGGCGGTTCGCTGCACCGGGAGCGGCGTGACCTCCGCCGCGTCGACCTTGCCGTGCGTGTACAGCGCGACGCGCTCCAGATGACAGGCCGCGCTCATTACGCGTCGGTCTTCAGCAGGCCAAGCTTGAGCGCGAACTTGACGTAGTCGGTGCGGTGCGTGAGGCCGAGCTTCTCGCCGATGCGCTGCTTGTAGGTGTCGACCGTCTTGGGCGAGATCGTGAGGTGCTCGCCGATCTCGGGCGCCGTGTACCCTTCGGCGACCATGCGCAGCACGACCTGTTCGCGATCGGTGAGCTTGTCGTAGCGGGCGCGCTCTTCGGCGTTGCCGTCACGCTTGGCGAGGCCACGCGCGAGCGCGCGGGCCGCGGTGGGCTGCACGTACACATCGCCCGCGGCCACGGTACGCACGGCGTCGACGAGCTCGCGATCGGCGACCGACTTGAGCAGGTACCCGCCCGCGCCGGCTTCCAGCAGGGCGACCAGATGCTCGTCTTCGGTGTGCATGGTGAGCACGAGGACGCGGCGTGTCGCCGGCTCGTCGGGGTTCTGCGTGCGTGAGGCGTTGGCCTTGTGGAGCTCACGCGTGGCGGTGAGCCCATCCATGTCGGGCATGGAGAGATCCATCACGATGACGTGCGGATCGAGCCGTTCCGCCAGCACGAGCGCATCCTTGCCGCTCGAGCCTTCGCCGACCACCGAAATATCCTTGGCGGTGGAGAGCACCGCCTTGAGGCCGGCCCGGACGATCTGATGATCATCCACCAGTACGACACGAATGAGATCTGGACGCATGGCGGCAAACTAGGGCCCGGACGGCACTTCGCAATGCGCGCGCGCGTTCCCGGGGTGGCCCCGGCGGGTCTCCGAGCGTGCTCCTGCCCACCGGCTGGCGGCCCACGGCGCGCCACGACCGGCTAGTCGGCGCTGGCGCGGCCGCCTTTGAAGATCCGGTACAGATAAACAAAGCTCGGCAGCAGGATCAGGGTGCCGAGGGACAGGGCGGTCATCACGAGCTCGAGCGTGACCCGCGGCGCGGCGAGTTCGGTGATGCTCCGGTCGGGGGGGAGCAGCCAGGGATACTGCGTCCACGCCCATCCCCACAGGATGAACGACGCCTGCGCGGCTGCGGCAAGGCGTCCCAGCTGGTACCGACGGCTGCGGATGGCCCACAGCGCCGTGAGCGCCGAGAGAGCGGTGACGGCATGCATCGTCACCGCGGCGAGGCCGCGGGTCAGCCCCTCGTAGAGCGCCGGGAACTCAGCCCGCGCCAGCACCAGCGTGAGGGCGGCAACAGCGAGCAGGGCGCCCTGCGACTGCAGCGCGCGGCGACGGAAGATCTCCTGCAACTCCCGATCGTTGGTCTCGCAGGTTAGGTACGCGGCCGCCAGGAAGGCGAAGAGGGCGAGCGTGAGCAGCCCTACCGCCCAGGGGAAGGGAGACGTGAGCCACGGATCGAGGAAGCGTGCCTCGAAGCTCACGCCGGCGAGTGCGCTGATCGATCGCAGGGGCAATCGTCCGCCGGCGACGGTGCCCAGGCAGACGCCCAGCAGGATGGGGGTGAGCAGACTCGCGACCGAGAAGATGCGCCCCCAGCGCCGCTGCACTTCGTCCCGTGATCGGTCGTAGGTGCGAAAGGTGAACGCCGAGCCGCGCAATACCACAC
This sequence comes from Gemmatimonas sp., assembly GCA_039809645.1. Lineage (GTDB taxonomy): Bacteria > Gemmatimonadota > Gemmatimonadetes > Gemmatimonadales > Gemmatimonadaceae > Gemmatimonas. The sequence continues at coordinate 45,639 of JBDHVK010000007.1, read as the reverse complement.
CCACGAGCATGGCCGTGAGCGGGATGTGCAGCTCGGTTGCGAGGTGTGCGAACGCCTTGGGGAAGCAGGTGAAGAGCAGCACCACGACCAGGATCAGCCACACGTGGTTGGCTTCCCAGATGGGGCCGATGGCCTCGGCGATCAGATGCCGCTGCGCCTCCCGATGGCGCCCTCGCGCGAAGAGATCCCAGACGCCGCCGCCAAAGTCGGCGCCGGCGAGGAGCACATACATGTTGAGCGAGAGCACCATCGTGCCGGCCACGACATGTGGCAGCGTCCAGGTGAGCGCGTCGGGTTCGGTCACCGGGCGCTCACGGCGTGTGGTAGATGCCGGTGCGACTCGGCGCCGCGGGAATCGGCATCTCGCCGGTGAGCCCGAGCGGCTGCTGGGTGATGCCGGTCTTGAGCAGCTGGCGCCAGAGCAGGAAGAGCACGACCACCGCGAGCCCGAGATACAACAGCGTGAAGATCACGAACGGCACCACGAGGCCCGGCATGGGGGTGACCGCGTCGGCGGTGCGGAGCACGTTGTGCATGATCCACGGCTGCCGCCCGACCTCGGTGACGGTCCATCCGGCTTCGAGCGCGATGAAGCCGAGCGGTGCAGCGAGCATGACGGCGGTAAGGAACCGGCGATCGTCGGGGAGCGCCGTTCCCTGCCCCCGTCGGCGGCGCCACCAGCGCACGCTCCCCCAGGCCGCGAGCGCCGCCATGGCGGTGCCGCAGCCCACCATCACCTGAAACGCGAGGTGGACGATCGCGAGCGGCGGGCGATCGGCTGTCGGCACGGCATCGACTCCCTGGACTACCGCATGGCGGTCGCCGTGCAACAGGAACGACAACCCGCCCGGGATTTCGATGGCGCCGCGATGCTCGAGCGTGGCCGCGTCGGGCCATCCGCCAATGACGAAGTTGGCTGGCCCGGTTCGCAGGTGCCCTTCCATTGCGGCGAGCTTGATGGGCTGCCGCCTGGCCACGTCACGAGCGCTCCAGTCGCCGCTGAGCGGCTGCAGCAGGGCGCTCGGCAGTGCCATCCACATGGCGATCTGCAGCGCCGCGCGGTGGAAGGCACGGTGCGGCGTTCCGCGACGCAGCGCAAAGGCGTGGACGCCCGCCACCGCAAAGCCGGTGGCCGCGAACGCCGCCAGTGTCATGTGCACCACCTGGGTGGCGGCCGCGGCGTTGAACATCGCGGCAATGGGATCGACGTTCGACACGACGCCTTGCTCGAACGTGAACCCGGCGGGCGCATTCATCCACGCGTTGGCGCACACCACGAAGATGCCGCTGAGCGTACCGCTGACCGCCACCACCAGGCCGGCCAGGAAATGCGCGCGCGGCGAGATGCGCTTCCAGCCGTACAGGTAGATGCCGAGGAAGATCGCCTCGGTGAAGAACGCAAAGCCTTCGAGCGAGAATGGCATGCCGATCACCGGACCGGCGTGCTCCATGAACGTGGGCCAGAGCAGCCCCAGTTCGAAGCTGAGTACGGTACCCGACACCGCACCGACCGCGAACATGATGGCGGTGCCCTTGGCCCACCGTTTGGTGAGCTCGAGCAGCACCGGATCGCCGCTCTTCAGGTAGCGCCCTTCGGCGATGACCATGAGCACGGGCATGCCGATCCCCACCACCGCAAAGATGATGTGGAAGGCCAGTGACATGGCCATCTGGGAACGCGCAAAGAGCAGGTCGGTCATGCTGTCAGCTCAACGAATGCGACGTGACCGTCGTTTCCGCATTCTCGCCGGGTGATTCACCGCGCCGGGCGCACCTCGCCGATGCAGCGCCCGAGTCCGATGCGCACCGCCCCGTCGCGCTCGGCGAAGGCGGTCATGATCACCTCGTCCCCATCCTCCAGAAAACCGCGCGTCTCGCCGTTGGGCAGGGCGACCGGCTGTGCGCCGCGCCATGTCAACTCGAGCAGACACCCACGACTGTCCACCGCGGCACCCGAAATGGTGCCGCTGCCGAGGAGGTCGCCCGGGCGCAGGTTGCACCCGCTGCTCGCGTGATGCGTGAGCATCTGCGCGAAGCTCCAGTAGAGATCGAGGCTGCTCCCCTGCGAAATCCGCACCGCGGCGTCGCCAGCGGCCCGCATGCGCGCGGTGCGCAGCCACACCTCCACCGTGAGGGCGAGGCCGCCGTGCGCGGCGTCGCTCGGCTCGCTCAAATACGGCAGCGGCGCCGGATCGCCCTCGGCGCGCGGCGCCAGCGGCGCACGGAAGGGCGCGAGCGCCTCCATGGTCACCACCCACGGGCTGATCGTGCTCGCGAAGTTCTTCGCGAGGAATGGTCCGAGTGGCTGATACTCCCAGCTCTGAATGTCGCGTGCCGACCAGTCGTTGAGCAGACAGACGCCCCAGAGATGCTCCTCGGCATCGCACAGCGCGATCGTGTGGCCCAACGCGTTGCCGATACCGACGAACGCGCCCAGCTCGAGTTCGTAGTCGAGCGAACGGGAGGGCCCCACGGTGGGCTCGGCGTCGTTCGGCCCCTTTCGCTGACCCGACGGACGCACCACCGGCGTGCCACTCACCACCAGACTCGACGCGCGGCCATGGTAGCCGATGGGCACGTACTTGTAGTTCGGCAGTAGCGGGTTGTCGGGGCGGAACATCGAGCCGACGTTCGTGGCGTGGTGCACCGACGCGTAGAAATCGGTGTAGTCGCCAACCTGCACCGGCAGGAACAGTTCGGCGTCGGCCTGCGACACGAGGGCGTGCTGCGCGATCTGGCGATCATGGACCGACGCCTCGCTGGCGAGCAGGCGCGTGATCGCCGCGCGCAACGCGCGCCGCACCGGTGCCCCAAGTGCCATGAGGGCGTTGAGGCTTGGCGAGGCGCACGCCCGACCGCCCCGCTCCACCAGATCGTCCACGTGGTCGAAGAGATCGGCGGCGAGACACGCGGCCACATCCAGGACGTAGTCGCCAATGGCGACGCCGACGCGCGGTGCTTCGTTGGAGCCGGCCCGGCGGAAGACACCGAAGGGCAAATTCTGAATGGGGAAATCGGCGTGGCCGTTGGCCGACTCAACCCATGAGGACTGCGACAAGGGAGGGGTCCTGTCGTGGAAGGGGAAGCGACTCAGATCCAGCCGAGCGCGCGACTCTCGTCGACCGGCTCGGTGAAGGAGCAGGAGCCGATGCTCGTGAGGGCGCGGGTGCGTACCGCCTGCAGCGTATCGCGACTGAAGGTGACCGGCCCATCGGGACCGCGCCAGGCGAGGTGAATGTCATTCACCTCGAAGCGATCGGCGTCCGATTCCTCCAGCAGCGCGATGGCCTCGGCGTCGGTTCCGCCGCTCCCGAGATGCGCGGTGGCGAGCAGCACGGTGAGGAAGCCGAACATGCGTCCGACCGGTGCATCGGGTTCGTAGGTCAGCCGATAACGACCGGTGATGGGGTGATGCAGTCCGGCCGTGGCCTTGAACGGCAGTTCGCGCACGATGCAACCGCGCAGGAATCGCACGACGTCCTGACTCGCCGGAAAGGCGTCGGCGGTGGTGCCTCCGGTGCGGATCTTGGCGCGCCGACCCGCGGCGGCGATCGCGTCGAGCTTGGCGTCGAGCTCGTCGTCGAGCGCGACCTCGATGTAGGTCGTCAACTCGGGCGGCAACGTGCGGCTCAGCCGTTCGATATCGGCGACGCTGTTCACCTTGACCTCATAGGCATCCGCCACACCGCCACACTCCTCGAAGCAGACGCGATGCCGCTCGTTGAAGGCCGCGATCTGCGCGAGGTCGCTGGCGAGATCGCCGGTCCCGGTGACGCTCAGTCGCCAGGGAATCGCGCCGGCGTCGCGCGGGAGCAGCGGGTCGGCCTTCTCGGAGAACAGTTCGAGCGCGGCGGCGCTGCACACGAACCGGCCCAGCATCCAGCCGCTCCCGCCCGCGCGGTAGTGCGCATAGTTGCGCACGACCTGGGGCATGCTGAGCGCGGCCGGCGGAAAGAGGCCGGCATAGTCCAAGAGCCCTTCGAACAGAATGCGGGCGGCGTGTTCGGTGAGAAGCGGAAAGCGAACAGGCATGGCTGGGCTAGAGGCCGTCGAAGTCGAGGCCGAGATCGAGGGCCGGCGCGGAATGGGTGAGCGCGCCGATGGAAATCCGGTCGACCCCCGTCTCGGCGATGCGTCGCACGCTTTCGAGGGTCACCCCACCAGACGCTTCGGTGATCGCGCGGCCACGACAGCGTTCCACGGCGGCGGCGAGGCGGTCGGTGTCCATGTTGTCGAGCAGCACCCAATCGGCGCCGGCGGCGAGTGCGGCGTCGACCTGCTCCAGCGTATCGCACTCCACCTGCACCGGTGTGCCGGGCGCCGCGAGCTGACGGGCGCGGCTCACCGCCATGGCGATGTCGCCATTCACGGCGGCGAGGTGGTTGTCCTTGATGAGCACCCCGCTGCGCAGATCGAGGCGATGGTTGGTGCCCCCGCCGCAGCGCACGGCGTACTTCTCGAGCAGTCGCCAGCCGGGGGTCGTCTTGCGGGTATCGAGAATCTGCGCGGACGTGCCCTTCACCGCGTCGACGAAGCGGGCGGTCAGCGAGGCGACTCCCGAGAGATGCTGCAGATAGTTGAGGGCGGTGCGTTCGGCGCTCAGCATGCCGCGCGCATGGCCGTTGAGCGCCAGCACGGTGTCGCCGCGCTTGACGCGCGTGCCATCGGGCGCGTCGGTGCGCACGGCGATGCTCGGATCGAGCTGCCGGAACGCCTCGATCGCCATCGGCACCCCGGCAATCACCCCTTCCCGTCGCGCCACGATCGCACTCCGCACGTGGCGCGTGCTGAGAATGGTGGCCAAGGTCGAGACGTCGTGAAACGCCTCGTCTTCCTGCAGGGCCACGCGTACGTGCGCCGTGACCTGCTCCGCGGAGAGGGGGAAGTGGTTCATTCGCCGGGATCCTCGGGGCCAAAGGGGCTGACGCCGCTGGTGCCACCGATCGACACCATGCGCTCGATCGCGAGCCGCGCGCGGGCGGCGATGTCGTCGGGCACCGTGATGCGATGCTGCCGGTGCTGCAGCGCGTCACGCACCTTGGCCAGGGTGGTGACCTTCATGTAGCTGCACTGTGCGCGGTCGTTCGCGGCAATGAAGTGCTTGGTCGGATTCTCGCGGCGCAGGCGATGCAGGATGCCGATCTCCGTCGCCACGATGAACGTGTCGTGATCGCTCTGGGCGGGGCGCTTGATCATCCCTTCGGTGGAGAGGATGTGCACACCGTCGGGATCGACCGCGCCGGCGCTGATCGCCTCCACCACGGGCGTGGCGCATCCGCACTCGGGGTGAATGAGAAATTCCGCGCCCGGATGCTGGGCACGCGTGCGGCTGATGTGCTCGGGGTCGATCCCGGCGTGCACATGGCACTCGCCCATCCACACGTGGATGTTGTCGCGCTTCGTTTCGCGGCGCACATGCGCGCCGAGGAACATGTCGGGGAGGAAGAGGATCTCGCGATCACGCGGAATGGCGTTCACCACGTCCACGGCGTTCCCCGACGTGCAGCAGTAGTCGCTTTCGGCCTTCACCTCGGCCGTGGTATTCACGTAGGCGACCACCACCGCGCCGGGATGCTCGGCCTTCCAGCTGCGCAGCTGCTCCGCCGTGATGGTGCTCGCCAGCGAGCAGCCGGCCGCGAGGTCCGGGAGCAGCACGGTCTTGGTCGGCGACAGAATCGCGGCCGTCTCGGCCATGAAGTGCACGCCGCAGAAGACGATGATGTCGGCCGAGGTCCTGGCCGCTTCGCGCGACAGGCCGAGCGAATCGCCGACATAGTCGGCGACGTCCTGCACTTCGGGGCGTTCGTAGTTGTGGGCGAGGATCACGGCGTTGTTCGCCGCCGCCAGCGCACGGATTTCGTCGGCGAGCGCCTGATCGTAGTGCGCGTCGAGGATGGTCATCGGATACCTGCTGCCCGGACTGCGGGCGCTACCACGTGATGTGTCGTCCCTGCCATTTGCGGCGGGTCTTGGGAAAATCGCTGCGGAAGTGCCCTCCCCGCGACTCCTTGCGCAGGAGCGCGGCTTCAGTCACGAGCAGTGCGGTGGTCAGCAGGTTGCGCTCTTCCGTCGCCCCTTCGGTGAGGCGTTCGCCAAGGTGCTCGAGCGCGGCGCGGCAGCGCCGGAGCCCGGGTGCCGTGCGGGCAATCGACGCGTGGTCCCACATGAGTTGCCGGATTTCATCGGCGGCCACCTGCGCGGCGCCCCGATCGTCGAGCGGCGGGACGTCCCACGTGGCCTCATCGGGCACCGGGAGATGATCGGGGGTGATCGCGAGATCGCGCGCCACCCGCTCGGCGAAGACGAGCCCCTCGAGGAGCGAATTGGAGGCCAGCCGGTTCGCGCCGTGGACTCCGGTGCGCGCGACTTCGCCCACGGCGTACAAGCGGGGCAGACTCGATCGGCCGGCGAGATCGGTCACGACGCCCCCCATCATATAGTGGGCCGCCGGCGTGACCGGGATCGGCTCGCAGGACGGATCGATCCCCCGGGCGCGGCACAGCTTGTAGATCCCCGGGAAGCGGGTGGCGAAGCCGGCCCCGAGTTTGGTGGCGTCGAGAAAGACACGCCCGTGGGCCTGCTGCTCGCGGAAGATCTCGCGCGCGACCACATCCCGGGGTGCCAGCTCGGCGAGCCGGTGCCGCTTGGACATGAAGCGCTGTCCGCGGCCGTTGAGCAGGATGGCGCCTTCGCCGCGGACGGCCTCCGACACCAGCGCGAGCGGGTTCTCGGGCGTATCGAGGGCGGTGGGATGGAACTGGACGAACTCCATATCCGCCAGCCGAGCGCCGGCGCGATGGGCCATGGCGAAGCCGTCGCCCGTCGCAACCTGCGGGTTGGTGGTGTAGCGGAAGATCTGACCGCAGCCGCCGGTGGCGAGGACGGTGGCGTCGGCCACGATCTCGACCGGCCGGCCGGCGATGGAGGCGCGGACACCGGCCACCTGGGGGCCATCCCCCTCGTCCAGCAGAAGGAGGTCCAGCACCCGGGCCGTCTCGAGCACCTCGATGTCCGGCGCCTCCCGAACCTTGGCCACCAACGTCCGGGCGACTTCGGCACCGGTCTGGTCGCCGTGGGCGTGCACGATCCGGTTCCGGGAATGGGCCGCTTCCTTCCCGAGTTTGAAGTCGCCGTCGGGGTCGAGATCGAAGCGGGCGCCGGCCGCGTGGAGCTCCCGGACGCGGGCAGGCCCCTCCTCGACCAGCACCTGCACGGCGTCGGCATCACAGAGGGCCGCGCCGGCGGCGAGGGTATCGCGGTGATGCAATTCGGGCGAGTCGCCGGCACCCAGGGCAGCGGCAATGCCACCCTGCGCGTAGGCGGTTGCGGAGTCGAACAGCGTCCGCTTGGTGAGCACCGTCACCGGACCATGTCCGGAGGCGCGCCAAGCGGTGTGCAAACCGGCCACGCCGCTGCCGATCACAAGGAACCGGGTGCGGATCCGATCGGTCATAGTAGTTTCAAGTAAAGGACATCGGGTCCCTACTGACACCCCCGGCCAGCCCGGCGTTCCCGCCGGCTGGCCTGGACTCCCCTGCTTCTATCCGACCTCTCGAGGACACGTCATGCGTTTGACGTCCATTGCCGGCGCAGCTTCCGCGCTTGCCGCCGCGCTAGCGTTCGCCGGTACCCCTCTGGCCGCCCAGCCGGGCGGGGTTTCCAGCGGGTGCGCCATCGATCAGAACAACCCGAAGGACCTCGGGCTCATCGCCTTCAAGCTCCAGCAGGCGCGCGCCGCTGCGAATTCGGAAGGTCGGGTCAAGGCGCTCAAGGAGATCGACAAGGAGCTCGATACCAAGCCGGAGCGGTTCGCCAAGAACCCGGCCGGCTACCAGTCCATGCTGTCGCAGTCGCTGATGCTCTGGGGCCTCGAGCCCGGCATGGCGACGGCGCCCACCACGCGTGGCGCGCTGGGCTTCGTGACGAACCCCACCGAGCCCTACGACATCGTGGTGGAGCTCGACAAGTCGTTCAAGGCCCAGGCGGCCGCGGTGCCGGCCTGTGAGGCAGAGCTGACGGCCGGCCGGCAGAACGAAGTGTGGCTGGCCAACACGCGGGCCGCGCTCGACGCCATGCAGGCGCAGAAGATGGATTCGGCCGAGTACTACGCGAAGCGCGCGATGATCCTCGTGGGGACGAGCCCGTACGCGCACTACGTGCTCGCCAACACGGCGAACGCGAAGAACGAGAAGAAGGCCGCCATCATGCACTGGGGCCATGTCATCAAGTACGCGGGCGCCGATTCGAACTACAAGGATCTCAAGAACAACAGCCAGTACTACATGGCGATGACGCAGCTGGAGCTGGCGAGCTCGGCGCAGGGGGCCGAGGCACAGTCGCTGGGCAAGGAAGCGGCGGAGTCGTTCAAGACGCTGCTCGCCGAGCAGCCGGGCAACCCGGATGCGTCGAACTGGATGAACAACTGGGCGGACGCCCTCACGCTCGCGAAGGACACGGCGGCCATTCCGGGCGTGTATGCGGCGCTGCTGGCCAACCCGGACAACTACAACGATCTGATGCACACCATGGGTGGTGTGATCGCGACGCGGGCCAACCGCAGCGATGACGCGCTCAAGATGTTCACGGCGGCCACCAAGAAGAACGTCGTGGCGCGCGACGCCTTCCGGAATCTGGCGGCGACGCTCTACGGCAAGGATCAGTTCGAGGCCATGGTGGAGCCGACGCGCAAGCTCGTCGAGATGGATCCGAACAACTACGACGCGTGGATGTTCTTTGCCTACTCGGCGCAGGGCATGGCGCGCAACGCGAAGACGCCGGTGGTCAAGAAGGCGTGGACGGATTCGCTGGTGAAGTACCAGACGTACGCCGAGAACCTGCCGGCCAAGGTGGACGTGGTGAACTTCACGCGCGGCAACGAGAACGTCTCGGTGCAGCTGAGCGTGGAGCAGGTCGCGGCGGCCGGCGGCAACTACACGGTGGCTGTGGAGTTCGTGGACGCCGCTGGTGCGGTGATCGCGACGGGCACCGAGTCGACGGGCGCGCTCAAGAAGGGCGACAAGAAGAACATCACGATCAAGGCGACGGGCAAGAACATCGCCGGATTCCGCTACAAGGCGCTCAAGTAAGCGTCGGTCAGTCGCCCGGGGCACGGACCACAGGGTTCGTGCCCCGGGCTTTTTCATGCCCCTCCCCCTTCCGACAGCGCCGCTCGGCGGCGAACCTTCCGGGTCATGCGTCGGACCCTCCTGCTGATCGGGGCGCTTTTCGCGGCCCACCTTGCCCTGCTCACTGTTCGCCCCGCCGGTGCCACCGTTGGAGATTCCTCCGAGGGGCTCGACGTGGGGATCGTGTTCGACGTCGGTGGCCGCGGCGACAAGTCGTTCAACGACGGCGCCTACCTGGGTGGGGTGCGCGCGGCCAAGGAGCTGGGCGCGCGCGTCACGTACATCGAGCCGGGCGAGGGGTCGGATCGCGAGGCGGGATTGCGCCTGCTCGCGGCGGAAGGGATGGATCTGGTGGTGGGCGTGGGGTTCATCTTCACCGATGACGTGAACACGCTCGCCAAGGAGTATCCGAACGTGCGCTTCGCGGACGTGGACTACTCCGTGGCCACCGACAGCGCGGGCAATCCGCTGCCGATGCCGGCCAACCTCAAGGCACTCAAGTTCCGTGAGGAAGAAGGGTCCTTTCTCGTCGGCGCGCTCGCCGCGCTGGTGGGAAAGAGCAAGAAGGTGGGCTTCGTGGGCGGCATGGACATCGCCCTCATTCACAAGTTCGAAGCCGGCTATCGCGCGGGCGTGAAGTACGTGTGTCCGGATTGCGAGGTGATCGCGGCCTATGCGGGCGTCACGCCGGAAGCGTTTCGCAATCCGGGGCGCGGCAAGGAAATGGCGCTGGCGATGTACAATCAGGGTGTCAACGTGATCTTCCACGCCTCCGGCTCCACCGGCCTCGGCGTGTTCGAGGCCGCCCGCACCACCAACAAGCTCGCGATTGGCGTGGACGCCGATCAGTACAACGAGGCGCCGGGCTACGTGCTCACGAGCATGGTGAAGGGAATCGACGAGTCGGTCTATCAGGCCGTAAAGGCCGTGAAGGAAGGCACCTTCACCGGCGGCGTGCAGCAGTTCGGGCTCAAGGAGAAGGGCGTCGGCTACATCTACGATGAGCACAACAAGCCGCTCATCCCCGACGGCGTGCGGGCGCGGCTCGATGCGCTGACGGCCGACATCGTGGCCGGCAAGATCACCGTGCCGAGCACGCGCGAGGCGGAGAAGAAGTGAGCGCCTCGACGGCGGTGCGGATCGAAGGCGTCGTCAAGACGTTCGGCGGCGTGGTGGCCAACCGCGATGCGTCGCTCGAGGTGGCGACCGGCGAGATTCACGCGCTCGTGGGCGAGAACGGCGCCGGCAAGAGCACGCTGATGCGCGTGCTGAGCGGCATGTACGCGCCCGATGCCGGTACGATCACGGTGAACGGCCGCAACGTGACCGGCTGGAAGACCCCCGAGGCGATCGCCGCCGGTGTGGGGATGGTGCACCAGCACTTCATGCTCGTGCCACCGCTCACGGTGGCCGAGAACGTGGTGCTCGGCAGCGAGCCGCGGAACGGCCTGCAGGTGGATCTCCCGCGCGCCGTGCGCGAGGTGGAAGCGCTCTGTCAGCGCTGCGGATTGCACGTCGATCCACGCGCGATCGTCGCCGATCTCTCCGTGGGCGAGGCGCAGCGGGTGGAGATCCTCAAGGCGCTCTATCGCGGTGCGAAGATTCTCATCCTCGACGAACCCACGGCCGTGCTGTCGCCGCCCGAGGTGCAGGAGCTCTGGGGTGTGCTTCGCACGCTGCGCGAGAATGGCGGCACGGTGGTGCTCATCACCCACAAGCTCGACGAAGTCATCGCGATTTCGGACACGATCACGGTGATGCGCGCCGGCGCCACCGTGTCGCGCTTTCCCACGAAGGGCGTGACGCCGCGCGACATCGCGAAGGCCATGGTCGGGCGCGACGTGAATCTGCATCTCGATGCGCTTGGCGCGGTGCGCGCCGGGGGCGGGCAGGTGGCCGCCACGTCGGTGGCGCCGGTGCTGCGCGTAGAGGCGCTGTCGGTGCGCAGCGATCGCGGCACCGACGCGGTGAAGGGGCTGAGTTTCGAGATCCGCCCGGGGGAGATCCTGGGGATCGCCGGCGTCGAAGGCAACGGGCAGACGGAACTGCTCGAAGCCATTGCCGGTTTGCGCGCGCCCAGCGGTGGGCGCATTGCGCTGGGCACGCACGACCTGAACGGCCTGTCGGTGCGCGAGCGTGCCGATCGCGGGCTGTCGCACATTCCCGAGGATCGGCATCGCCGCGGGCTCGTGCTCGAGTATTCGATTGCCGAGAACCTCATTCTCGGTCGGCAGCACCACTTTGCGTCGCGAGGCGGGCTCGATCGCGCACGCATCGCGACCAACGCGGCGGAGCAGATCAGGCGGTTCGATATTCGCCCGCCGATGGCCGAGCTGCCGGCGCGGGCACTGTCGGGGGGCAATCAGCAGAAGATCGTCATCGCCCGTGAGATGGGGCGCGAGTTCAGCGTGCTGCTCGCCGCGCAGCCGACGCGCGGTGTGGACGTGGGCGCGATCGAGTTCATTCACGAGCAGCTGCGGTCGGCGCGCGCCGCCGGCAAGGGCATCCTGCTGGTCAGTGCGGACCTGCCCGAGGTGTTGGCGCTGTCCGATCGGATCGCCGTGATGTACGGCGGAAGGTTCGTGACCGTGCTGCCGGCCGCGGAGTGCACCGCCGAGTTGCTCGGACCCTTCATGACGGGAGCGGCCGCATGACCGATCGCTCCCGGACGACCAGCGAAATGCGCGCGAGCAGTGAAGCGCCCGCACCGCGTCAGCCGTCGCGCGTGTGGGAGGCGGTGCTGCCGCCGATCGTGGCGCTGGCGATTGCGGCGGTGGTGGGCGACCTCCTCATCCTCACCTTTGGCGAAGCGCCGGCCACGGTGTACGCGCTGCTGGTGAAGGGAACGTGGGGCAACGCCTACGGCATCGGCCAGGTGCTGTACAAGACGACGACACTCACCTGCACCGGACTCGCCTTTGCGTTGGCCGGGCGCGCGGGGCTCTTCAACGTGGGCGCCGAAGGGCAGCTTGCGGCGGGCGGGTTTGGCGCGGCGCTCATGGGGTTGCTCCTTCCCAGCGCAGTGCCGGCCGTGCTCGCCGTGCCGCTCTGCGTGGCGGCGGCCATGGCCACCGGGGCCTTGATTGGCCTGCTGCCGGGCTGGCTGCGGGCGCGCTTCGGAGCGAGCGAGGTGATCGTGACGATCATGCTCAACTTCGTCGTACTCGCGCTGCTCAACTGGCTGGTGAGTGCCAAGATCCACGTACCGGAGACGCTGCACACACCGGCGATCACGGCCGGCGGCGTACCACGCCTGTCGCAGGCGTTCGCGATGTTCGCCGGCAGCGCGGCCAACTTCACGCTGCTCTTCGCCATCGCCGCCGCGGTGGTGACGTGGTGGTATCTCTTCCGCACGCGCAGCGGCTATGAGCTGCGCGCGGTGGGGCTGCAGCCCGATGCGGCGGAGTACGGCGGGGTGAAGGTGTCGCGCGTCCTGCTGGTGACCATGGCCCTTTCTGGCGCCCTCGCCGGTCTTGGCGGCATCAACTTCGTGCTCGGCTACAAGAATTACTACGAAGAAGGGTTTGCGGGCGGGGCCGGATTTCTGGGGATCGCGGTGGCGCTTGTGGGCCGCAATCATCCGTTCGGCATTCTGGGCGCCGCCCTGCTCTTCGCGACGCTGTCACAGGGCGGCCTCGCGGTGAATGCCATCGTGCCCAAGCAGCTCACCGATATTCTCACTGCCGTCGTGATCCTGGCTGTGGCGACCGCCGTGCCCGAGGTGCAGCAGCAGCTGCGCAAGGCGGCGGCGGGGATGTCGGCCGCGTTCGTCAAGAAGGCGAGGGCCGCGTCATGATGCTCATCGCCTTCGTGCTGCAGGCGCTGCGCATTGCGGTGCCCTATCTGCTCGCCGCGGCGGGTGGTGTGATGTCGGAACGCGTCGGTGTGATCGCACTCGGGCTCGAAGGGCTCATGCTCTCGGGCGCCTTCGGGGCGGCACTCGGCAGCTACTACGGGGCAAATCCCTGGATGGGATTGATCGGGGCGCTGGTGGCCGGCGCGGTCGTCACCAGTGTCCTCGCCGCCGCTACCCTGCGGTTCAAGGCGAACCAGGTGGTGGTGGGCGTGGCGATCAACCTGATCGTGGTGGCTGCGACGCGGTTCTTCCTGCGCCTCGTATTCGACAGCGCGAGCAACTCGCCGCGTGTGCCGGGCTTTGGTGGCGAAGGCGCCGGCAATGCGATGCTGGCGAGCTTCCTCAATCCGGTGGTCTGGATCGGGCTGGCGGCCTTGCCCCTGCTGGGGTGGGTGCTCTATCGCACGCCCTTCGGCCTGCGCGCCCGCGCCGTGGGCGAAAAGCCCGAAGCGGCCGCGTCGCTTGGCGTGAACGTGATGGGGCTGCGGCTCAAGGGGCTGTACATCGCGGGGAGTCTCGCCAGCTTGGGTGGCGCCTACCTGTCGCTCGATCAGCATCAGTTCACCGACAGCATGACGGCGGGGCGCGGCTTCATCGCGCTGGCGGCCGTGATCTTCGGCCGGTGGCAACCGACGCGGGTTGCCGTGGCCTGCCTGCTCTTCGCGGGCGCGGAGACGCTGCAGATTCAGCTGCAGGGCGCGCAGCTGGTGCCGAGTCAGTTCGTGGAGATGATCCCGTACGTGCTGACCATCGTGGCACTCGCCGGCGTCGTGGGACGCAGCGTGGCGCCCGCCGCATTGGGCAAGACCGAGTAACCGTTGACCGCTACCCCCACCCCTGTGTCGCCGACGCCGCTTTCGAGCGACGCGACACCCGACAATCGTACGGCGTTCGGCAAGCTGGTCGTGTTGATGATCACCGCGTTCATCGACATGCTCGGCCTGCTGATGATCCTGCCGCTCCTGCCCTTCTACGCCAAGAGTCTGGGCGCGGGTGGCCTGGTGGTGGGGCTGCTCGTGAGCTCCTTCAGTGTGGCGCAGCTGCTCAGCGCACCGATGTGGGGGCGGTTCAGCGACAAGCATGGCCGCCGACCGGCGCTCATGGTGGGGCTCGCGGCGAGCGCGATTGCCTACGTGGTGTTCGCCTACGCCAACAGCCTGTGGCTGCTTTTTCTTTCGCGCATCGTGCAGGGCGCGGGTGGCGGCACGGTGAGCGTCATTCAGGCGTACGTGGCCGATGCCACGCGCCCGGAAGATCGTGCCAAGAGTCTCGGATGGCTTTCAGCGGCGACGAACGCCGGTGTAGCGCTCGGCCCGGTGATTGGCGGGTGGGTCCGTCATCTCGGTCCGCATACGCCGGGGCTCGTCGCCGCCGGCCTGTGCGTCATGAACATGGCGTTCGCGTGGAAATACCTCACCGAAATCCGGAAGGAGCACGGCACGGGGAAGACGAAGCCCAAGGGGTCGAGCGAGGCGGTGATGCGCGTGATCAGTCACCCGAGCGAACCGGCGTCGCGCCTCATTCTGATCTACGCCATCTCCATCGGCGCTTTCCAGGGCACGACCGCCATTCTCGCGCTCTTCCTGGCGTGGCGGTTCGGCGTCACGGAAACGACGATCGGCTACTTCTTCATGTACATCGGCACGCTCAGCGTGGTGGTGCGCGCGCTGTTCCTGGGGAAGGTCGTGGACAAGGTGGGCGAGCCGCGCCTGAGCCGTGTGGGACTGGTGTTCCTGGCCACGGGGCTCGTGGGCCTGTCGCTCGCACCGAACTACGTGGTGCTGGCACTCGCGGTGGGGCTCTTGCCGCTGGGTACGGCCTTCACCTTCCCCTGCGTGACGGCGATGCTGTCGCGCGTGGTGAGCAGCTCGGAGCGCGGCCTGTACATGGGCGTGCAGCAGACGTTCGGTGGCATCACGCGCGTCGCCTTCCCGGTCATTCTCGGCGCAGCATTCCAGTACGCCGGCGAGCGCACCCCGTTCTGGATTTCGGCGACGCTGGTGCTATCGACGCTGCTGATGGGGCGTGATCTCGAGAAGTACGCGCCGCGGGTGAAGCCGGCCTGATACGCATTCGACGACCATCGCTTGCGCGGTCTCGTCGTTTGGATTGTCATGAAGGGCATCACGCCCTTTGAACACGGATTGCGGCGATGGACGCGGACACGAACACGGATTTTTCTTTGATCGGTGTTGGTGTCCGTTCAATCTGTGACATCCGTGTTCCATGGCGTGATCCCACCGAAGCGCCTCCCTCACTCTACGAGGTCGCTGAGTTGACCATGAAGGGCATCACGCCTTTGAACACGGATTGCGGCGATGGACGCGGACACGAACACGGATTTTTCTTTGATCGGTGTTGGTGTCCGTTCGATCGGCGGAATCGGTGTTTCGTGGCGTGATCTCACCGAAGCGGCGCCTCCCTCACCCTGATCCCGAACTGCGATGCGACTGATCAGCATTTCGTTCGCCGGCATCCTGACGTTGAGCAGTGCGACGGCGTGGGCGCAGACGACGACCGCGAACCTGGTGTTCACCAACGGCCGAATCCTTACGGTCGATGCGAATGACCGGGTCGTGCAGGGCGTGGCGATTCAGGGCAACCGCATCGTGGCGGTCGGCACGAACGCCGAGGTGTTGAAGTTTGCCGGTCCGTCCACGCAGCGCGTGGACCTCAAGAGGCGCACGATGACGCCCGGGCTGCTCGATGCACACGCGCACTTCTCGGGGAGCGGGGCGGATCGGCTCTTCGTGCTCGATCTGAGCTATCCGAACGTGAAGTCGATGGCCGATGTCGCGGCGGCGATTCGCGCGAAGGCCGCCGAGCTGCCGAAGGGGACGTGGATCGCCGGTCGGGGCTGGGATGAGGGGAAGCTCGCCGAGCAGCGGCTGATCACTGCGCGCGATATCGACGCGGCCTCGCCGGATCATCCGGTCTATCTCACACAGACGACCGGGCACTACGGCGTGGCGAACAGCCTCGCCATGAAGCTGGCCGGGGTATCGAAGGACACGAAGGACCCGCCGGCCGGAACCATCGATCGCGACGCGCAGGGGAATCCGACCGGTGTACTCAAGGAAGGCGCACAGGGGTTGGTGCGGCGTTTGATACCGCCGCGTACGGCCGCGCAGAGCGAGCAGGCGATTCGCGAGATGGCGAAGGCGTTCGTGGCCGAGGGCATGACCGGCGCGAAGGATCCGGGCATCAGCGGCGCGACCTTCGACTTGTACAGAAAGGTCGCGGCCGACGGCGCACTGCCGGTGCGCATCTTCGCGCTGTGGAGCAGCGGCCGATCCGTTGACGCGGCGAAGCAGCTCATCGCCGAACGTGCGGCCAGTACGCGCCCCTACGTGAGCACCGGCGACGACCATGTCATCGCCGGCGGCGTGAAGCTCTATGTGGACGGCTCCGGCGGCGCGCGCACGGCGTGGCTGTACCAGCCGTGGAGCAAGAACTTCAAGGAAGTTGACGGCGACAATCACGGCTATCCGGCGTCGAACCCGGATACGCTGCGGATGATGATCAAGCTGTATCACGACGCCGGCATGCACGTGTCGGTGCACTCGATCGGCGATCAGGGGATCGACTGGGTCGTGGACAGCTACGATCAGGCGATGCGCGCCAACCCCAAGCCGGGGCTTCGGCACGGCATCATTCACGCCAACATCCCGACCGATCATGCGATCGAGGTTATGGCGCGGCTGCAGAAGACATACGACGCCGGCTACCCCGAGCCCTCGGCGAGCTTCAACTGGTGGCTGGGTGATACCTACGCCGGCAACTTCGGCGATGCCCGTGCCTTGCGACTCAATCCCTTCCAGACCTACCGCAAGCACGGGATGATCTGGGCCAACGGCTCGGATTACGGCGTGACGCCCTTCCCTGCCCGCTATGGCATCTGGTCGGCGGTCGCCCGCGAAACACTACTCGGCACCTACGGCAAGACGCCCTTCGGCACGGCGGAGTCGGTCAACGTGCACGACGCGCTTCGGAGCGTGACGATCTGGGCGGCCCACCAAATGTTTCTCGAGAAGAAGATCGGCTCGATCGAGGTGGGGAAGCTGGCCGATCTCGCGGTCTGGGATCGCGACTTCTATCGCGTCCCCACGGCGCAGCTCAAGGATGCGTCGTGCTTGCTGACGGTGTTTGATGGACGTGTTGTGTACCGAAAGCCCGGCGCGGGCTTCTGACTTCGTTTGTACTGATCAACTTCCATCAGTCATGATCCAGACTAAATCGACGATTCTGACCGTATTGGCACTCCTCGGCGCCTTCTCAGCGGCCGAAGGGCAAACCCGCCGCCCCCTGAAGCCGGGGGACCTCTATCGCTTCCGCGACGTCGGCGCCGCTCGCATCAGTCCCGACGGACAGTGGGTGGCGTACACCATCACCACCGTCGACTCGGCGAAGGACAAGAGCGACAGCGACATCTGGATGACCAGCTGGGATGGCACGCGCACGCTCAAGATGGCCGGCTCGCCGGAGAGTGAATCCAACCCGCGCTGGAGCCCGGACAATCGCTACCTGAGCTTCGTCTCCGGTCGGTATGAATCCAAGGGTGGACAGATCTGGCTGCTCGATCGCGCCGGCGGTGAGGCGGTGCGGCTCACCGATCTCAAGGGCGGCGTGGGCGAGTACGAGTGGTCGCCCGATGGGACGCGCATCGCCATCGTGTCGCACGATCCCGATCCTGAGGAAGCCAAGCCGGACTCGCTCAAGACCAAGAACCCCAAGCCCATCGTCATCGATCGCTACGCGTTCAAGCGCGATGTGGAGGGGTATCTCGATCATCGTCGCGACCACCTGTACATCATCGACGTGGCCACGAAGAAGGTCGAGCAGATCACGAGCGGCGACTTCGACGACACGCAGGTGCGCTGGTCGCCCGATGGCATCAAGCTGGCGTTCGTGAGCGAGCGGAACGAGAAGGACCCGGATCGCGCCAACAACAGCGATATCTTCGTGGTCGATGCGAAGGCCGGCGCGACGCCGCGCGCGCTGACGACCTGGAATGGTCCGGATGCCGGGCCCGTCTGGAGCCCCGATGGGCAGTCCATCGCCTATCTGCAGGGGAGTGCGCCGAACCTTTCGGCGTACACGCAGAACACCATCGCCATCGTGCCGGTCGGCGGTGGGGCGCCGCGGCTCGTGGCCGCCGACCTCGATCGCGACATCTCGCAGCTGTCGTGGAGTGCCGACGGAAGGTCGCTGCGTTTCCTCGTGGGCGACGATCGCGCGCAGCACCTGGCGATGGTGGCAGTCACTGGCGGCGCCGTGACGCGCACCCTGGGCGGTCGCCGCGTGGTCACGAGCTACGAGGTGAGCAAGAACGGCCGCGTCGTGCTCAACACCGGCACGGCGCAGCGTTCCGCGGAGATCTACGCGCTGGAAGGCGAGGCGCCGCGCGTGCTGACGCATGTGAACGATGCGGTCTTTGCCTCGCTCGAGGTGGCCACCACCGAAGATATCGAGTTCAAGAACAAGGACGGACTCACGGTGGGCGCGTTGCTCGTGAAGCCGGCAAACTACCAGACCGGCACCAAGTATCCGTTGCTGCTGCGCATTCACGGGGGCCCGAACGGGCAGGACCAGCACCTGTACAACTTCGAACGCGAGCTCTTCGCGGCGAACGGCTACCTGGTGCTGGCGGTGAACTACCGAGGGAGCAGCGGCAAGGGACAGGCGTGGAAGAAGGCGATCTACGCCGACTGGGGGAACAAGGAGGTGCAGGATCTCCTCGCCGGTGTGGATCACGTGATCAGTCTGGGCATCGCCGATCCCAATCGCCTCGGCATTGGCGGCTGGAGCTACGGCGGCATTCTCACCGACTACACGCTCGCCAACACCACTCGCTTCAAGGCCGCGACGAGCGGTGCCGGCAGTGCGCTGCAGGCCACGATGTACGGCACCGACCAGTACATCTACCAGTACGAGAACGAGCTCGGTGCGCCCTGGAAGAACCCCAAGCTCTGGGAGAAGCTGAGCTACCCGTTCTATCAGGCGCCCAAGATCACGACGCCCACGCTGTTCCTCGGCGGACAGCAGGACTTCAACGTGCCGATCGGCGGCGGCGAGCAGATGTACCAGGCTCTCAAGTCACTGGGCGTGCCGACGCAGCTCGTCGTCTACCCCGGGCAGTTCCACGGCATCTCGCGCCCGAGCTTCGTGAAGGATCGCTACGAGCGCTATCTCGGCTGGTACAAGCAGTACCTGATGGGCGTCACGCCCTGATGACGCGATGTGCGGGCGCGCGACTCAGCGCGCCCGCACCCAGTAGCGCACCCCCGCGCGCGCACCCACGGCCGTCCAGCGCGCCGCACCGAGCACGCGAGGCTGCCCGTTGACGACCCAGTTGTCGAAGGTGGAGATCGTCCACGTTGCCGCCGCTTCGGCCGACCAGTGGCTCTTGGCCAGACGCATCACGCCGACCGATGCCCACGGCGACACGTTGGTCGAGGTGAACAGATCGGACACCTCATACCGGAAGGTACGAATGCCGAAGCCTCCCTCCGCGAACGGGCGGAGTGGCATGCCGGCATGTCCGAGGTAGCGCAGCCCCAGTTCGGCGCCGTTGATCGTGTACTTCTGATCGCCGACCTTCCCCAGCACCGGGCGAAACGCCGCGACCAATTGCAGGCGCGGGGAAGCGCCGTAGGCGACCTCGATCTGCCCCTCGGGGCGGAAGGAGCTCCCCTCGAGCCCAATGCCGAAGTTGCTCAGCTGCATGCGCGTCATGCCCACCGCACCGGCGATACTGAAGCCGGTGCCGGAGGGGAGCATGGCGCTGGCCTGCGCACAAAGGCTTACCGGCAGGGTCAGGACGCCGAGCAAGGCGACGCGCGTGGAGAACAGGGAGAGGCGCATACGATTCGCCGAAGGGGTGGAATTCGCCGGGTGACTGTCGATGCGAAGTTATCCCGCGACTCCGCGAGTCTCCAGCGCGGCGGCGGTGGATGCCTCCGCGGCCGCGAACGCCTCGTCCACCGTCCCCGTCCCATGCTGCCGCCGCACCATGCCCGCGTACAGCCCGTCGGTGGCCATGAGCTCGTCGTGTGACCCCTGCTCCACGATGCGGCCATTGTCGAGGAGCAGGATGAGATCGGCCTTGCGGATGGTCGACAGGCGGTGTGCGATGATGAATGTCGTGCGCCCCTGCACGAGATCCGCCAGCGACGCCTGAATGAGCTGCTCACTCTCGGTATCGAGGTTGCTGGTGGCCTCGTCGAGGATGAGCAGCTGCGGATCGGCCAGGATGGCGCGGGCGATGGCGAGGCGTTGCTTCTGCCCGCCGGAGAGCTTCACGCCGCGCTCGCCCACGATGGTGTCGTAGCCGTCGACCAGGCGTTCGATGAACTCGTGGGCGTTGGCGCGACGTGCGGCCGCTTCCACCTCGGCGGCCGAGGCATCGTGGCGGCCATACGCGATGTTGTCACGCACCGTGCCGTCGAAGAGGAACACGTCCTGCTGCACGAGCGCCAGGCGCCCGCGCCAGCTCGAGAGGTGCATGTCTCGCAGATCCACGCCGTTGGCCAGGATGCGTCCACTCGTCGGGTCATGAAAGCGCGCCACGAGATCGGTGACGGTAGTCTTTCCGGCGCCGCTGCGCCCGACGAGCGCCACCACGGTGCCGCCGGGAATGGTGAGATCGAGATCGTGCAGCACCGGTTTGCCTTCGTGATAGGCAAACGACACGTGCTCGAGGCGCAATTCATCGATGCGCGCGGGAGCGGGCTGCGCGTTGGGCACATCGGGCTTGTCGGGCGCCATCGCCAGCACTTCGAACACGCGCTCCATCGCCGCGAGCGATCGCTGCATCTCGCTGAACGAGTTCACGATGTTCCACACCGGCCCCATCAGCAGGAACGTGTACCACTGGAAGGCGAAGATGTCGCCGACCGAGGCGCGGCCGTTCAGCGTGAGGTGCCCGCCGTACCAGACGATCACCACGTTCACGATCGCCGTCAGCAGCCCCCAGCTGGTCCACAGCACCAGCTCGCGGCGTCCGGCGAAGAGTTCCTTGCGCAGCACCGTGTGGCGCCCCTGCATGTACGCCAGCAGCTCGCGCGTTTCCTGCCGGAACGCACGCACGACACGAATGCCGCTGAAGGCCTCCCCCACGCGCCCGTCGATCTGCTCGACGTCCTTGCGCACCACGCGATACACCGGGCGAATGCGCTTGGAGAAGGTGAAGCTCATGACCATGGCGCCGGGAATCACCGCCAGCGCCATGAGCGTGAGCCGCCAGTTGAGCGTGAAGAGCACACCCATCGCGATGAGCAGCTTGACCACCGAAATGGACGGCGAGATGATCGCCATCTGCAGCAGGCCGCTCGTGGTCTCGACGTCGCCGGACAGGCGCGACAACAGGCCGCCCGTCTTCATGTCCCACAGCCGGTTGAGCGGCAGGTGCAGGAAGCGGTCGAAAATGGCGCGCCGCAGCGACAGAATGACGCGCACATTGAGAATGCGCTGCGTGTAGTCCTTGGAGACCGAGATCAGCGCCGACACCACCACCAGCGCCAGGAACGTCGCGCCGGCCACGTTCAGCCGCCACACGCGCTCGGCGGCATCGAGCTTCGCGAGGAGCACCTTGTCGACGATCCATCGCATGAAGAGCGGCTCGATGCTCTGCGCCCCCGCTGAGAGGAGGGCGAGTACGCACACCGCCGCCAACCGGCCGCGGTGCGGCCTGAGCCAGCGCAGATAGTCGCGGAGGTAGTCCTTCCGCGAGCCGCCGATCAGCGACTCGCGCCACCGGGCGAATCGGCCCTTCGGCGTCGCGACGGACGCTGCGGACACCTCGACGGGCTTCGCGCCGTCGCGCGACGGGGATGACTTGCCGTCACCGTCGCCGAGCGTGCCCTGATGGTACTGCTCGACAAACTCGCGATAGCGGAGGCGGGAGGAGCGTGGCGGATTGGCCATGCTCCAAGGCTACCGCATTCGGAGCGGGCTCGTCAGGCGGCGCGGCGGGTCTTAACGCTGGTTCGAGCCGCGAGTCATTCCGCGACGTAGCGCCACACGCCGTTCGACTTGCGCCAGATTGTGAAGAACGACGAACCCGGAGCGCGGGCGTCGTTCTTGGGACGGATGACACCGAACGTGATGCCGAGATCACCTCTCGATGCCACGATCGCGGTGTCCGCGCCCCACGTGATGGTGCTTGGCGCGTCGAGTGGCTGGCCTCCGGACACCGCGCGCGCGATGGCCTCGGCGCCCACCGTGAACCGACCGTCGCTGGGCGGTCCCACATTGATCGACGCGTCCGTTCCGCGTTGCGCGAAGGCGGCGCCCACGCCGATGCGATTCGCCAGCGCCGAAAATTCGCCCTCGGCGGCACGCAGCTCGGCGAGCTGCGCCGCGAGTATGCGTTCGTCGGTGGTACGCGCGACCATTCGCGTGGGGAGCAGCGGCGGCAATGGCGCGGAGTCGATCGGCACCAGCTCCATGGGGCGACGGCGCCAGGCCGTGACGCGCCAGGCACTGCCGCCCTCGCTCACGCCCAGTCGCACCCAGTAGGCGAGGTACTTGAACTGCGCGCGGGAGCCATCAGGGCGCGTCGTCGTGAGAAAGCCCACGGTGAACCCCTGGAGCCCATCGGCGGAGAGGCCCACGCGAATGGGTGTCCACGAGGCGCGGGCGGTGCTGTCGGGCGTCGCAGCGATCGCAGCCTCCACCTTCGCGCTCCCCACCAGGATCTCCCCGCGCGGCGCGGGCATCCGCACATCGCTGGTGAACATGACGCGCAACGCGAGCGGTAGCGTTCGGGCCTGCGCCTCGCGCGCGAAGGCGCGGTCGGCAGCCAGCAGCGACTGGGCGAGCGCGGCGGGAGTCGCGGGCTCCGGATGCGGGGCCGCCGGACGGCACGCCGCGGCGAGCGCGAGGCCCACGAGCGCGAGGGCACGAAGCGACAGAGGCATGTTACGCTGTACGAATCCGGGATGGGCGAGTTTCCGGCGGAACAGTGCGGCGCGCGTCAGCGCAGGCGAGAGCGCAGGCCAGAGTGGCCTTCCCGATCGCCGCGTGTGACTCAGCGGCGCGCGGCGCGGGCCGCCAGCCCGAGGAACAGCGCGCCCGTGAGCACTATGACACCGCCCCACACGAGGTTGATGTTCACGCCCGCCGATCGCGCATACATCGCAGTATCGCTCGCGGTCACCAGGCCATAGGTCGCGAGGATGCCGCCGAGTACGAGAAAGAGCAAACCGATCGGATATCGCAGGTCCAGCGATGCGCCGCCACTCATGATCGCAGCCTCAGAAAAAGATCACGTTGAGCCCGACCATCAGCACCAGGACGATGCCGGCGAAGACGCGCGGTTGTTCATACCACAAAAGCGCGGCATCCGTCTGACGGGGCGTGAGCGACCAGACGAGCCCTTGCAGCTCACGCTCGTCACGCGGGCGCGTGGCCAGGCTGATGGCGATCGTCACCGCGAAGCAGGTCGCAAACGCGGCCACGGCGGTCCAGAACGTCTGCGCCATCTCGCTCGGGTAGTTCAGCAGCACGCCGAAATACCCGCCTTTGACGCCGGGCGTGGACCCTGCCGCGAGCGACACGCCGTGATGGACGGCGGCGGCCAGCGTGCCCGAGACGAGCCCCCAGAACGCTCCATGACCCGTGCTGCGCTTCCAGAACATCCCCAGCGCGAAAGTGGCAAAGAGCGGTGCATTCACGAAGGCGAAGACGAGCTGCAGGAACTCCATGATGTTGTTGAACGCGCCGGCGACGTACGCCGCCGCCACCGACAGTGCGATGCCGCCCACGGTGGCCACGCGCCCCATCCACAGATAGTGGGCGTCGCTCGCCTGCCTGTTGATGTGGGCCTGATAGATGTCGTACGTCCACACCGTGTTGAACGCCGTCACGTTCCCCGCCATGCCACTCATGAAGCTGGCGATGAGCGCCGTGAGCCCAAGCCCCAGCATGCCAGTCGGGAAGAGCTTCACGAGCATCATCGGAGTGGCAAGGTCGTAGTCCAGCACCACATGCCCGGCGCTGTCCAGCAGCGGCGTGCCGGCCGCGGTGAGCTTGGCCGGAATGACGTCATTGCCCATCGCCAGCGCGATCATCCCGGGCAGGATGACGAGGAAGGGGAACACCATCTTGGGCACGGCCGCGATGAGCGGCGTGCGCCGCGCCGCGGTCATGCTGTCGGCAGCCATCGCGCGCTGCACCACCAGGAAGTCCGTGCACCAGTAGCCGAAAGAGAGCACGAACCCAAGCCCCATCACCATGCCGAACCACTCGATGCCGATCGAGTTGGTCGAGGCCGAGCCCATCCCCTGCCACACGTGCGTGTAGGCGTACTCCGGCAGTCCACGCGAAGTCGCCGCGGCGGCCAGCTTGGCGGTCAGACCATTCCAGCCGCCCACCTGCCTGAGGCCGATCCACACGAGTGGCGCGAAGCCGAAGACGATCATGAAGAACTGCAGCACTTCGTTGTAGATCGCGCTCGTGAGCCCGCCGAGGGTCACATACGCGAGCACGATCGCCGCCGACACCAGCACGCTGGTATCGAAGTCCCATCCGAGCAGCAGGTTGAGCAGCTTGCCCATGGCGTACATCGACACGCCACTCGAGAACACGGTCATGACCGCGAAGCTCAACGCATTGAGCGTGCGCGTCTTCTCGTCAAAGCGAAGCTTCAGGTATTCCGGTACCGAGCGCGCCCGCGAGCCGTAGTAGAAGGGCATCATGAACAGCCCCACGAACAGCATGGCCGGAATGGCGCCGATCCAGTAGAAGTGACTCGTGGCGATGCCGTATTTCGCGCCGGAGGCACCCATCCCGATGACCTCCTGTGCGCCCAGATTGGCCGACAGGAACGCGAGCCCGGTCACCCAGGGCGGCAGTGAGCGCCCCGACAGGAAGAAGTCGCTGGACGTACTCGTGCGCCGTCGCAGCGCCCAGCCGATGCCGAGCACCACCACGAAGTACAGCGCCATCACGACGTAGTCGACCAGCGTCGGGCGAATCACAGGCGGGCTCCAGTGTGCAGGACGAGCGCCGACAGGGCGGGCACCGTGATCGACGCCGTGCCGTCAGCCGCCACGGTCACGCGCGTCCCGGCGCAGTTGGCGCCGCTCAGCCCACCGGTCAGCAGGTCGCAGTAGACGCCGGCGGCGAGTGCGGTCGGTACGGTCGCCGTCAGTGTCGATGATTCGCGATTGATCACCACGAAACCGGCCGTGCCGCGCGAGAACGCCACGGCGTTGCCACCGTTGGTCCACAGGCGATTCACATCGGTGCCGGCCAGGCGCTTGCGGAAGCCGACCATCGCGCGGATGACCGGATCGCGATGTTCACAGATCCAGTGCGTACCGATCACCGCACTCTCCCACGACGGGGCGCAGTTCATCGGGTTGGTCTCGCCGGTCCCGCTCGACGGCGGGCCGCGATCGCGCCCCACTTGCGAGGTCCGATCGAACGCGTAACTCGACATGACCGTCGGATAGCCATACGGGTAGCCGAGCAGCCACACGTACGCGAGCCGGAGCACCGCCCCATCGCGATAGGAGATGGGCGATCCGTCGCGCTGGGTATCGTGATTCTCGATGAAGGACACCGCCTTGTCGCTCGGCATGAGCGACCACGCGCTCGGCGAGAACTGCGCCAGATCGGCGACGCGCTGTGACCCCAGGTTGATGAACTTGTCGCCGATACCCCGATACTTGAACTCGCTCACATCGCTGGCGCCGTTCGTGTTGTACCCCACGCCGTAGTAGTCGCGCGCAGTGACCGCGTCGCCGCCGTAGTCGATGACCTCGTGGTACACATACGGCAGCGGCAGCCCTTCACTGGCGGCGGTGCGGTTCACGAGGCCGATGATCGAGTCGAGCTCCACCGGCTGGATGTGCTTGGCGGCATCGATGCGGAAGCCCGCGACGCCGAGCCGCACGAGCGACATCAGATAGCCGGCAATCTTCGCCCGCACCGTTGGCGAGCCGGTCTTGAGGTCCGCGAGGCCGAGCAGCTCGCAGTCCTGCACGTTGGCGGCGTCGTTGTAGTTGCTCACGCCACAGGGCGTGTGAAAGTCGGTGCTGGTGTAGAGTCCGGGATACTCGTACTTCGTGAACGCGGTGCCGTTGCTGCCGGTCCCCGAACTGGCTCCCGACATGTGATTCACGATGGCGTCGACGTAGATGTCCACGCCGGCGCTCTTGCACGCCTGCACCATGTTCACGAATTCGGCGCGCGTGCCGGAGCGACTCTTGTCGATCGCGTAGCTGACCGCCTGATAGCGCTGCCACCACGGCGATCCGGTGGCGAGGACATGCTCTTGCGGCGGCGAGACCTGCACGGCCTTGTAGCCGGCCGGTCCGATGACCTGTGTACACTCGGTGGCGATATCGGCCCAGCGCCACTCGAAGAGCTGGACGAACACATCGCCGGCCGCCGCGCGCCCGGTGGGGCGATAGGTTTGCGCCAGCGTCGGCCGCTCGACGGGCGTGGTGATCGGAGGCGGGGTGATATCCGCCCCTCCATGGGTGCACCCGACAGCCAAAAGCGCGGCCGCGAACATCGCGACCGCGCTCGTCTGCTGCCGGAGCGCCCGACCCGGAGCGAGGCTCCGGACCAAGCGAACGGTTGGCATCAGTACCCCGTGTTCTGCTTGAGATTCGGGTTGGCGATGAGCTCCGACGCCGGCAGCGGATAGAGCGCACGGAAGGCTTCCGTGGTCTTGCCCGCCTGCACGCCGCCCTTCCACGCCCACACACCAGCGGTGGTGAACTTGCCGAAGCGGATCAGGTCCGTGCGGCGCGTGCCTTCCCACAGCAGCTCGCGGCCACGCTCATCGAGCAGGAAGTCGAGCGTGAGCTGGGCGTCGGTGATGTTGCCGTTGGCGTTGCCGTAGGCGCGCGTGCGGAGCTGGTTCACGTAGTCGAGCGCCTGGGCGCGCGTACCGCCACCACCACGGAGTACCGCCTCGGCGTACATGAGGTACGCATCGGCCAGACGGAACATCGGGTAGTCGGTGTCGGCAAAGCCGGCGTCCGAGCCCGAACCGCCCGTGGAGGTCTTGTTCGTGTACTTCGGCGCCGCGTAGCCCTGCGTGAAATCGGTCATGTTGCCGATCGCCAGCGACTGGCCCGAGGAGTAGAAGTAGCTGTTGCGCTTGTCGGCGCCGTTGCTCGGGAAGAGCGCCACGGCCTCCGGCTTGATGCGCAGCCCCCACCACCCGCCGTCGATCCCGTAGTCCGCGGCGTTCATCTGATTGCCGACCGACGCGTGGATGAGGAAGGTCGTGCCGCCGTAGCTCTGGGTCTTCTTGCCGTCCTGCGGCACGGGGAAGACCATTTCGGGCGACGTGTGGTTGTCGGCCGAGAAGATGCGGCGGAAGTTGTTGTCGAGGCGGTACGTGCCGGCGATGACCTTCTCCGCTTCCGTACGCGCTTCGGTGTAGCGGGCCGTGCCCGTGTAGACCTGCGCATTCAGGTAGAGCTTGGCGAGGAGCATCGCCACGCCGCCCTGGTCGACGCGGCCATACTGCGCCGTACCGGCGGCCGGCAGGTCGGCACGGATGGCGTTGAGCTCATCCACCGCGTACTGCCACACCTCGGCGCGCTTCGCCTGCGCGGGCGCGATCTTGCCGATCGCGTCCGTCTCCTTCACGAGCGGCACATCGCCGAACAGATCGATCGCGTGCCAGTAGCTGAGCGCGCGCAGGAAGCGCGCCTCGGCCCGGTACTGCTTGATCGTCGAGGCGAGCGACGTCTGGCCGCGGGCGGCGAGCTTCGCATCGCTCGTCTCACGCAGGAACTCGTTCGCCATGCCGACCTGGAAGTAGATGCGGTAGTACATCTGTCCCAGGAAGGAGTTCTGCGAACCCCAGAGCTGCGTGTTGAGCTCCTGCAGCGGGCCGTCGTTCCAGGCGATGACCGCCTCGTCGGTCGGCAGCTCTTCCATCTGCCACAGCAGGCGGACGTAGTGTGAGAAGCCTTCGTCGTTCGACGTGATGTCGCTGCTGCCGGCCGGGCCGGACTGGCCGGTGAGCGCGAGGCCACCGTAGATCTTCGCCAGGAACTGCGTGTACGCCGCCGGATCGGTAAAGATGTTGGCGCTGGTAACTGTGCTCTTGGGCTCAGTGGTCACATCGGTGCACGCCCCGAGGGCGAAGAGCACCGCGGTCGCCATGAGCAGCTTGCGAGCGTTGATCGTCATAGGTCGTGACCGGAATTAGAAGCCGACGTTGAGACCGACGGTGATGATGCGCGACAACGGATAGATGTTGTTGTCGATGCCATTCACACCCGCCAGCGGGTCGATGCCCGTGTACTTCGTGCTCGTGAACGCGTTCTGTACCGTGCCGAACGCGCGGAGGTTGTTCAGCCCGGCCACCTGCTTGAAGGTGTAGCCCAGCGTGATGTTGTCGAGGCGGAGGAACGACGCCTCTTCGACATACACATCCGACCAGTACTGCGGCTTGGTGAAGTTGTACTTCGTCGCGCTGGCGTGGACATTTGCCGGCGCGTTGCCGCTCAGCACCTGATAGTTGCCGAGGTTGGACGAGATGTTGTTGTACACGTAGTTGCCGAGATACGCGCGGGCCGTCAGGGACAAGTCGAAGCGCTTCCAGGCCATGTTCGACGTGTGGCCGATGATGAGCTTGGGCGCCGGGTTCTTGTAGACGACGCGATCATCGAAATTGATATTCCCGTCGCCGTTCTGGTCGACGTACATATCCTTGTCCGACGCGTTGCCGGTCACCGGCTTGCCGTCCGCGCCCTTCTTCGTGCGATACACGTAGAAGGAGTTCACCGGGTAGCCCGGCTTGAGCACCTGCACCGTGTTGCCCACGCCGCCGGCGATGCCGCCGGTCAGGATGGCGTCGGAGCCGGCGCCGCTGATCTTCACGACCTTGTTGGTGTTGCTGGAGAAGTTGAGGTTGGCATCCCAGCTGAAGGCGCCCTGCTTGGCCGCCTCGAACACCTTCGCCGACAGTCCCACTTCCCAGCCCTTGTTCTGCAGGCTGCCGATGTTCGTGGTGACGTAGTTCGACAAGTTCGTACCGGCCGGAACCGGGACGTTGAAGATGAGGTCCTTCGTGTCCTTGACGTAGTACTCCGCCGAGCCCGTCAGGCGGTTCGAGAAGAGACCGAAGTCGACACCGAGATTGTTCGAGGTCGTCTGCTCCCACTTGATGTTGGGATCGACGCCGCTCGGACGGATCATGTTGATGTACTGGTTGCCGAACTGGACCAGCGCCTGGCCATTCGACGTGCCGTAGGTCGACACGAAGAGGTAGTTGCCGAACGCCTGGTTACCGTTGACACCCCAGCTGTAGCGCAGCTTGAGATCGGAGAGCGGCGTCTTGTCCTTGAGGAACGGCTCGTCGATGAGGCGCCACGCGAAGGCGGCCGACGGGAACACACCCCACTGGTTGCCGGGGCCGAAGCGCGACGACCCGTCGCGACGCACCGCGCCGGTGAAGAGGTACTTGTCGTTCAGCGTGTAGTTGAGGCGCGCGAAGCCGGAGATCAGCTTGGCGTCCTGCACGTCGAGGAAGTTGCCGTAGGTCTCGGCGCCCGGGATGCCGTTTATGCCGAGGAGGCTCGTCGAGAGCTTCTGGGCGAACATCGACGGGTAGTAGCCGTTCGACTGCTCGTACGTGTAACCGGTCGTGAAGTCGACGTCGCTCTTGTACGCGTCATAGTGGCGCGCGTAGTTGGCGAACGTTTCGAAGACCGTGTTGAGCTGACGCGGGTTGTTCTGGTCGAAGCGACCACCGCGGCTCGATTCGATGTCCTGCTGCGCCGTCGCCGGCGAGAAGTAGGTGCGGGTCGACTGCGCGAAATCATAGCCGGCGCGCGCCGTCACCGAGAGCCCTTCCACCTGCGGAATGCGGTAGCGCGTCTCGATGTTGCCGATGGTGCGGTAGACGTTGCCGCGCTCCGTCACCAGCGCGAGATCGCTGAGCGGGTTGTTCGAGCCGAGCGGATCCGCCCACTGGAAGTACGTGCCGTTGGCGTTCTTGATCGGCTGCGTCGGGTTCATGGCCGTCGCGCTGCCGAGGACGCTGCCCGGCGTGTAGAAGTCGTCGTTCTTCGAAGCCTTGAGGCTCGTCTTCACTTCGAGACGATCGTTGAAGAGACGATCGCTGTAGTTGAAGTTCGTCGTGAGGCGACGGGCCGTGGTGCCCTGCAGCACGCCGTCCTGATTCAGGTAGTTGAGCGAGAGGCGATAGCGCATCGCGTCCTTGCCACCCGAGACGGCGAGGTTCTGTTCCTGACCGCCGGCCGTGCGCTCGATGGCGTCGAGCCAGTTCGTGTTGGCCGAGCCGAGCTTGCTGACGTTGCCGGGCGCGTACTGCTGCATCGCCGCGCGATACTGCGCCGCCGACATCATGTCGAGGTTCTTCACGATCGACGAGCTCGAGTAGGACGAGCCGTAGGTCACCTGCGTGCCGATCGAGCCGCGCTTGGTGGTGACGATCACGACGCCGTTGGCGCCGCGCGAGCCGTAGATGGCCGTGGCCGAGGCGTCCTTGAGCACCGAGATGCTTTCGATGTCGCCCGGGTTGAGGAAGTTGAGCGGGTTACGGCCCGACGACACACCACCGCCGATCTGGAGCGGCACCCCGTCGATGACGAAGAGCGGCTCGTTGGACGCGTTGATGGAGGTACCGCCACGGATGCGGATGGCCATGCCACCGCCCGGCTCGTTGTTGTCGACGACCTGCACACCCGGCACCTTGGCCTGGATGAGCTGCGCCGGATTGATGACGCGGCCGGTGTTGAACGTCTTCTCGGTGACGGTTTCGACGACGCCCGTACGATCACGGGCTTCGCGCGTGCCGTACCCGGTCGTGACGACGGCGGCGAGCTGCGCCGCCAGCGCGTCGAGACCGACGTCGACCGTGGCCGACTGATCCGGCTGCACGCTCACCGAGACTTCCTTGGCGGCGTAGCCGATGCGGCTGAAGCGAATCTTCTGCGTGCCGACGGGAACGCCGACGAGCACGTAGCCACCGTCCGGCCGGGTGTGCGCGCCAACGGTCGTACCGACGACCATGACCTGCACATTGGCCAGGGGGCCCTGGGATGATGTTTCGACGACGCGACCGGTGATGCGGCCGGTGCTGCCCTGCGCCGAGACCTGCTGGGCGCTGAGCAGTCCGACGGCGGTCACCGCGGCGAGTAGCCAACGGGCGCCAACGAACATGAAACGAACCTCCGGGGGTGCTGAAGAGCGGGTGCGCGTGCGCGTCGCAGAACGCGGCGGGCGCGTAGCACCCAGGGTGGGGAAACGGGGAGGGATTGGTAACGGCACTCGCTCGAAAATCCTGAACCGCGGTCCAAGCATCGAAGGACTGCAACGTCCGACTCGGGGGGGAAACGAGAGTCGACAGGAGGGCCAACGAACGCCACGAAACGGAGTGGGAACAGCCTTGTCAAGAATGATTTCACCGACGATGCGCAAGTAAACCTTTTCATGCGAAAAGTCGCGCAAGTGTTTTTCTGGTAATCGGTTTCATGATGCGCGTCCGAACTTTTCCCGCTGGCGATTCGGCGCCCCGCGTACAACCTTGCGATGTCGTTTCCCACCCGATCACCGCGCGTGATCGACCCTCCCCCCGTTTCGCTTGGCGCATCGTACTGGCGTCGCGCGCCCTCGCGCTCCCACCGATGCGCTGCTCTCTCGAGGCCATGAAGTTCCCTCGCGCTGCCGGCATCCTGCTGCATCCCACCTCGCTTCCGGGCTCCGGAGGCATCGGCGATTTTGGACCGGATGCCTTTCGGTTCATCGATTGGCTCGCGGCCACCGGCATGAAGATCTGGCAGGTGCTGCCGCTCGGCCCCACCGGCTACGGCGACTCGCCCTATCAGTGTTTCTCCGCCTTCGCCGGCAACCCGCTGCTCATTCACGTGCCGGGATACACGGGCACCTTCCCCACCGATCAGGTGGACTTCGGTCACGTGATTGCGTGCAAGCAGCAGGCGCTCGCCACCTGGCTCGACACGGTGCCGTACGACGACGCGGTGCGCGCCTTCGTGCAGCGCGAAGCGCACTGGCTCCCCGACTACGCGCGCTTCATGGCGCTCAAGCAGGCGCACGGCGGTGTCGCGTGGACGCAGTGGGAGGCGGGTGCAGCGCAGCGCGATCCGGAGGCGATGGCGCGCTGGGATGCGCAGCTCCGGCCCGAGATCGAGCGCATTCACAAGCAGCAGTACGTCTTCTTCGGGCAGTACGGCGCCATTCACCGCGCCTGTCAGCAGCGCGGCATTCGCCTCATGGGTGACGTGCCCATTTACGTCGCGCACGACTCGGCCGATGTCTGGGCGAATCGCGAAGAATTCTTCCTGCATCCGGACGGCACCCTCAAGGTGCAGGCCGGCGTTCCTCCCGACTACTTCAGCGAAACGGGGCAGCTGTGGGGCAATCCGCTCTATGACTGGGAGCGGATGCACGCCGAAGGGTACTCGTGGTGGATCGCACGCATGCGGGCCGCGCTGCAGATGTTCGACATCGTGCGGCTCGATCACTTCCGCGGCTTCGAAGCGTATTGGGAGATCCCGGGCGATGCGCCGAACGCGATCACCGGCCGGTGGGTGAAGGGTCCCGGCGCGGCACTCTTCACGGCGCTCACCGCGGCGCTCGGTCCGCTGCCCATCATCGCCGAGAATCTCGGGCTGATCACGCCGGAGGTGGAGGAGCTGCGGGAGCAGTTCGGCTATCCGGGCATGAGCATCCTGCAGTTCGCGTTCGATGGTCAGTCCAGTGACTTCATCCCGCACCGCTACATCCGCGAGCGGGTGGTGTACACGGGCACGCATGACAACGACACCACCATGGGATGGTGGCGCTCCACCGGTGAGGGCGACTCGACGCGCTCCGCCGATGCCGTGGCCCACGAGAAGGCGTTCGCCAAGCGCTATCTCGCGACCGACGGCACCGAGATGCACTGGGTGTTGATCCGCACGGCGCTCGCCTCGGTGGCGAACACGGTGCTGGTCCCGATGCAGGACGTGCTGGGCCTCGGCAGTGAGGCCCGCATGAACCTGCCTGGCCGCCAATCCGGCAACTGGGGGTTCCGATTCACATGGGAGCAGCTGACGCCCCACCTGACCGAGCGCCTCAAGGAGCTCGCGGCGACGTACGAACGATGAGCACCTCGGCGACGGTCGCCCCGCGCGACGCGGCATCGCCCAGCAACTTCTGGGCGATCTGGAACATGAGCTTCGGCTTCCTCGGCATTCAGTTCGGCTGGGGACTGCAGATGGCCAACATGAGTGCCATCTACGAGTATCTCGGTGCGAAGCCGGATCAGATCCCCATGCTCTGGCTGGCGGCGCCGCTCACCGGACTGCTCGTCCAGCCGGTGATCGGCCACCTGAGCGACCGCACCTGGTCACCGCGCTTCGGCCGTCGCCGTCCGTTCTTCATGATCGGCGCGATCCTGAGCTCGATCGCGCTCATGATCATGCCGCAGGTGAGCGCGCTGTGGATGGCGGCCGGGTTGCTCTGGATTCTCGATGCGTCCATCAACGTGTCGATGGAGCCGTTCCGCGCGTTCGTCGCCGACCTGCTCCCACCCGAGGGGCGGACGCGCGGCTTCGCGATGCAGTCGCTGTTCATCGGTCTGGGTGCCTCGATCGCGAATGCGCTGCCGTGGATGCTGACCAACTGGTTCGGCGTGGCGCCAAGTGCCCCGGGCACGATTCCGCAGGCGGTGCGCCTGTCCTTCATGATCGGCTCGGTCGCGTTCTTCGGGGCGGTGCTGTACACGGTCCTCACCACCAAGGAGAAGCCGCCCGAAGACATGGCGGCGTTCGAGCGGGAAAAGGCGGAGAGCGCCGGGTTCGCGGCCGGCGCACGCGAGATCATCGCGGCCATTCGCGAGATGCCGGTCACGATGCGTCAGCTCGCCCTCGTGCAGGTGTGCACCTGGCTCGGGCTCTTCTGCATGTGGCTGTACTTCGGTCCGGCGGTCGCGGTGAACGTATTCGGCGCGCCCGACGCGCAGTCGCCGCTCTATCAGGAAGGCGTGGCCTACGCCGGCCTGTGCTTCGCGGCCTACTCGGTGGTGTGCTTCTTCTTCTCGTTCTTCCTGCCGCCCATCGCCAAGCTGCGCGGGCCCAAGCATACGCATGCACTCTGCCTCTCGGCGGGCGCCATCGGCCTGATGGCCGTGAGTGTGATCCACACGCCGTGGCTGCTGATGCTGTCGATGGTGGGCGTCGGCATCGCGTGGGCGAGCACCCTGTCGATGCCCTACTCGATGCTCTCCACCGCGCTCCCGACCGGGAAGACCGGCGTGTACATGGGGATCTTCAACTTCTTCATCGTGCTCCCGGAGATCATCGCGTCGCTCGGCTTCGGCTGGGTGATGAACAACCTGCTCAACAACAACCGACTGGCCGCAGTGGTGGCCGGCGGTGCCTTCATGGCGCTGGCGGCCATCCTCGTGCTGCGCGTGAAGCAACCCGAACCGTCGGCAACGACGAGATAAGCGCATGATCCGACCGTCCCGCCGAGTTGCCCTCACGCTCCTGGTCGGTGCCGCGGCCGCGGTGCCGGCACTCGGAGCGCAGGCGCCCACCGTCAGCAAGGTCGAGCCCCCCAACTGGTGGGCGAATCACAGCATCAACCCGGTGCGCGTGCTCGTGCGCGGCGCGCACCTGACCGGCGCGAAGGCCAACTGTGCGCCACTCGCGTGCGGCGCCGTCGCGGTGAATGCGGCGGGCACGTACGCCATGCTCGATGTACGCATCGCCCCCACGATCAAACCGGGCGACTATCCGCTCACGCTGACGACGGCGAATGGTACGGTGAAGGCGCCGTTCACGGTCAGTGCGCAGCTCCCCACCATGGGGCGCTTTCAGGGGTTCTCGAACGACGACGTGATCTATCTGATCATGCCCGATCGCTTCGCGAATGGCGATACGACCAACGACCGCACGCCCAAATCGCCCGCCATTCTCGACCGCACCAAGAAGCGCTGGTATCACGGCGGAGACATCGCCGGCGTGCGCCAGCAGTTGCCGTATCTCAAGTCGCTCGGGATCACCGCGGTATGGATGACGCCCGTCTACGACCAGAACGACGGCGAAGATACCAAGGAGGTCTACGACGGGCAGACCACCACGGGCTATCACGGCTACGGCGCGGTGGACTTCTACAACGTCGATGAACACCTCGGCACGTTGAGCGAGCTGCGCGCGCTCGCCGACGACGCGCACAAGCTGGGGATCAAGCTCGTGATGGACATGGTCGCGAACCACACGGGCCCGTATCACCCCTGGGTCAAGGATGCGCCCACGCCCACGTGGTTCCACGGCACCGAAGCGCAGCATCCGAACAATGACTGGCAGACGTGGACGCTGCGTGACGCGCGCGCCACGCCGGCGATGACCAGGACGGTGCTCGACGGCTGGTTCGTGAACATCCTGCCCGACCTCAATCAGGATGATCCCGAGGTCGCAAAGTACATCATCCAGAACACGCTCTGGTGGGCCGGCGTGAGTGGCATCGACGCCATTCGTCAGGACACGTGGCAGTATGTGCCGGTGAAGTTCTGGCGCGACTGGATGGGGGCGATCAAGAAGCAGTATCCGAAGATGAACGTCGTGGGCGAGGTGCTCGACGGCGATCCGGCGCACATCGCCTACTTCGAAGGCACGCACGTCACGCCGGCCGGCATCAAGACGGGTGTCGATTACATGTTCGACTTCCCGATGCACTTCGTCATGCGCGAGGCGTTCGCGCGCGGCGGATCGCTGCGCGAAGTGGTCAAGATGCTGTCGCGCGACTTCCTCTATCAGAACCCGAACGCCCTGGTGACGCTGCTCGGCCTGCACGACGAGCCGCGTTTCATGGGCGAGCGGGGCGCGACCACGGCTGGCCTCAAGCTCGCCTATACGCTCCTGCTCACCAATCGCGGAACACCGATGATCTATTACGGGGACGAGATCGCCATGCCCGGCGGTGGCGACCCCGAGAACCGCCGCGATTTCCCGGGCGGCTGGCGCGGCGATGCGGCCAACGCGTTCACCGCGGCAGGGCGCACGGCCGAGCAGCAGAGTGTGTGGACGCACGTGCAGACTCTGCTGCAGCTGCGTGCCAGGACGCCGGCGCTGCGGACCGGCACCATCGAGCATCTGCTCGCCACCGAGCAGCAGTTCGTCTACCGGCGCGGCAACGTGGTGGTGGCGATCAACAACGCGAATGTCGCGGCCACCGTGACGCTACCGTCGGCGGTCACCGGCGCGGACGTGCTGAAGACCTGCACGGCGCCGACCGGCATGTCGCTGTCGATTCCGGCGCGTTCGAGCTGCGTCTTCGTGCCGTAATGGCGTCAGGGTGACCCCGGCTCGTGAGGCTCATCCACCTCGCCAGCCGGGGGTGCCGTATACGCGAACGTCATGATCATCGCGGCAATCCAGCCGATAACCGTCCACCCGAGCAGCAGATTCACCAGCATGATCGTCGTGCGCCGGGGGTTCTCACCTTTCCAGGCGAGTAGCGACGGCAGCACGTAGAGCGCCGCGCTGATGACGATCATGATCCAGCCCTTGGGGAGCCCACCGCCGGTATACCGTTCGGTGGGCTCTTCGATCTGACGGAGCAGGGCAACGGCGGCTGGGACAAGCAGAGGGACGTGCATGGGGTGAATATACGCCATGCTCTCCCGCCTTCTGTCCGATCGCGCGCTCGCCCAACGGCTCGAGCGCACTGAAGCTCACGCGAACCGGGCGTTCGTCGAAGCGCGCGCGCGCCTCTTTCCCGCTTCCGGCGCCACCTGGTGCGATGTCGCCGGCACGTGGGCGATGTTCGACGGCGTCGGCTCGCCGATCACGCAGACGTTCGGACTCGGCACCTTCGGTGATGTCACGGCGGAGCAGCTTTCGACGCTCGAGGCGTTCTTCGGCGCGCGTCAGTCGGCGACCTCCCACGAGGTCGCAACGACCGGCGACATGAGCCTGCTGCCGCTCCTGAGCGCGCGCGGCTATCGCCCGGTCGAGTGGTCCGCGGTGCTCTGTCAGCGGCTGCCCGCTTCGCTCGGTGTGGGCAGCAGCATGACCGTGCGGCGCATCGAACCGCACGACGTGGATCGCTGGGCGGATACCTCGGCGCGTGGCTGGGGCGAAACGCCGGAGCTGGCGGATTTCGTGCGCGGTTTCGGCGTCGTGAGTGCGAACGCCGCCGACACGCACGCGTTTCTCGTGGAGTTTCGCGGTGAGGCGATCGCGGCAGGGAGCCTCCACCTTCACGAAGGCGTGGCCCTGATGGCCGGCGCGAGCACCATCCCGGTTCATCGCGGACAGGGCGCGCAGCGCCTGCTGCTCGCCGCGCGCCTCCAGTACGCCATGGAGCAGGGCGCCGACCTTGCCATGATGGTCGCCGCCCCGGGGAGCGCGTCGCAGCGGAATGCGCAACGCGCCGGCTTCGAGATCGCCTACAGTCGCGTCAAGTTCGAACGACCCGACCGGCCGTAGTCAGCCCCGCCACTCGTCGCGCGCCTGCGGCGGCTCGACCTTGCCGCCGCGTCCTTCGACCTGCGGCTGAATGGAGCGAAGCGCGGCGGACAGGCCGCGCCGAATGTCGGCCTCACGCGCATCGCGCAGCGCTTCGTTCCAGGTGGCGTCGTCGAAGTGCAGGTGCACGGTGACATCGGCCTGGAAGTCATCGCGATCGCGCGCTTCGATCCAACCGGAGTAGTCGCCCTCGTCGGCGCCCCACTCGATCCGGTTGCGGTCATCGACACGGCGCAGGTAGCCGTCG
Organism: Gemmatimonas sp.; assembly: GCA_039809645.1. GTDB lineage: Bacteria > Gemmatimonadota > Gemmatimonadetes > Gemmatimonadales > Gemmatimonadaceae > Gemmatimonas. The sequence continues at coordinate 7,932 of JBDHVK010000007.1, read as the reverse complement.
CTGTCGTAGTGACGGCCGTGGACGTCGCCTTGCACCCGCACCCGATCGGCGCCGCGCGATTCGGCGTTCGTGGTGGTGGGGAGATACCGCGCCATGTTGCGCACGTCGGCGATGAAGTCGAAGACGGCGTCCGCCGAGCTGTGCATGCGGAGCGTCTGCTCGAAGTCGGGCATGGTGGGAGGCGTTGAGGTGAGCCGTTCGTGATCGCCCACTGCCCTGCAAGCCCGATACCGCCTGTTTTCTAGCGGAGCTCAGCCAGAACGCCCGCACCAAGTGAAAGGCCCACCACCACGCTCATCGCGGCCGCACCCAATCGGACATAGCGCGCCGCACTCGCGTTGCGCTTGCTCACCGCGCCTGTCGCGGTTCCCGTGAGGAAGCTCACCAACGACATCCCGACGATGGTGCCGACACCGAACGTCAGCAGATAGGCGAACTGCTCGCCGACGTCTCGGGACGCCGCGACCAGCAGCACCACGACCGCGCCACTGCCGGCAAGCCCATGCGCGAGTCCGAAACCCAACGCGCGCGAGGCCGTGCGCACCTCGGCGGTGTGCTCGTGCGAATGATGGTGCGAATGTGCGTGATGATGCGGCCCCCCCAGCGCGTGGCGATGTCGCCGCGCTTCCACGAGCAGCGAGCCCACGCCGAGGACGATCAGCAACGCGGCGACGCCCAGTTCGGCGGTGCTGTAGAAGCGCTCGGGCACGCGAATCCCCAGCAGGATGAGCGCCACCGCCACCAGGGCGACGCTCGCCGTGTGCCCGATGCCCCAGGCAACCCCGAGACGCGCGGCATGCGACATTCCGCCTTCGCGGGTGGCAAGGGTGGTGACCGCCGCGAGGTGATCGGGCTCGAAGGCATGACGGAATCCGACGACGAAGCCGATGCCGAGCGCGGGAAGCAGGAGCTCGGAGATCACGGCGTTCCCGTGAGATCGGCGCACGCGGCGATCAGGGCCTGACCGAGGGCCAGACCGCCGTCGTTGCTGGGAACGCGATGATGCTCGAGCACAGTGAATCCCTCGGCGGCGAGCGCCGCGCGGGCCAAGTCAGACAACAGGCGATTCTGAAACACGCCACCGGTCAGGCCAACGGTGTGCACGCCATGCCTGTTCCGCGCATGGCGCGCCACCTCGACCATCCCGCCCGCAATGCCTTCATGCACCGCACGCGCGATCACCGCGGGCCGCGGAGCCCCCTGCCCAGCCGCCGTCACGTCGGCGAGCAGGGCGCGCACCAGAGGCGCCACGTCCATAATGCGCTCGGCCGCGTCGGGGCCGGAGTCAGGGTTTTCCTCCAGCCGCATCCGATATCGCCCGGCCAGCGGGGCCGACTCGGGGGGAGAGGCCTCAACCGCCGCCGCTTCGAACTCGATGGCCCCCTGCCCCTCATAACTCACCACACGTCGCCCGCCGGCGAGGGCGGCGCAGGCATCGAGAAGCCGGCCCATGCTCGTCGTGGTGGCGCCCCCCATGCCCTTGGCGAGCTGCCAGGCGAGCGTGCGCTTCTGCGCCGGTTCGAGGGCGGCGTTGAGTGCGGTGGCCTCTTCCGGAGGAATTCCCAGCGAATGCAGCAGGCCCAGTGCGGCCCGCCAGGTCTGCTTCACCGCGGCATCGCCGCCGGCGAGCGGAAAGGGCGTGATGCTCGCAACGCGGCGGAAGCCGCGATAGCCGCCGAGCAGCGCTTCACCGCCCCAGATGGTGCCATCCGGCCCATAGCCGGTGCCGTCAAAGGTGAACGCGAACAGGGTCTCGTCGGGCCCCAGGCCGTGCTCCGCCATGAGACTCGCCAGATGTGCGTGATGATGTTGCACGCGCACGAGTGGCACGCCGCGCGAGGTCGCGGCACGCTCCGCCCACGCCGCGGAGAGATAGCCGGGATGCAGGTCGCACACGACGCGTTCCGGATGCGCCTCGTGCAGCCGCTCGAGATGCGCCACGGCATGGGTCATCGCGGCGAGGGTATCGGGGCTCGCCACATCGCCGATGTGACTCGACAGGAAGCAGCGCGCGCCCTGCAGCACACCGATCGTTGCCTTGAGCTCGGCCCCGACGGCGAGCACGCGAGTGGAGGCGTACTCGCCCGGTGGCACGGGCAGCGGAAACGGCGCATACCCGCGCGAGCGTCGCACGGGCCGCTCGCGATCGTCGCTGCCGATCTGGACGACGGAGTCGTCGCAGGGCACTTCGATGGGACGGTCGTGCGCCAGCACGCCGTCCACCAGCGGCGCCAGTCGGGCGCGCGCATCCTCGTCGCGCCACGCGATGGGCTCATCCGAGAGATTGCCGCTGGTGCACACGAGCGGGCCCAGCGTGGCGAGCATCGCGTGGAGCGGCAACGACGGGAGCATGGCACCGATCGTGTCCACGCCCGGTGCGACGTTCGCAGCGATGGGTGTGGGCGTTGCGTGGGGAACCAGCACGATGGGATGCGCCGGCGACGTGAGCGACGCTGCTGCCCCGGCGCTCACGGTGGCAAAGGTGCGGAGCGTGTCGAGCGCGTCGACGAGAATGGCGAGCGGCTTGTCGGGGCGATGCTTGCGCGCACGGAGTGTCGCCACCGCCTGCGCATTGGTTGCATCGCAGACGAGGTGATACCCGCCGATGCCCTTCACCGCGATCACGCCGCCGGCACGCACCACCGCGAGCGCCTCCGCGAGTGCCGCGTCCCGGCGCGCGAGCACCTCCGGCCCGCCCGGCGCGTACCACGCCAGCGACGGCCCGCACACCGGACAGGCATTCGGCTCGGCGTGGAAGCGACGACTCCTCGGATCCTCGTACTCGCGCTGGCAGTCGGGGCACATCGTGAACTGCCGCATCGTGGTGCGCGCGCGGTCGTACGGCACGTCGAGCACGATGGTGAAGCGAGGCCCGCACTGTGTGCAGTTGAGGAAGGGATAGCGATAGCGCCGGTCGGCCGAATCGTTGAACTCGCGCCAGCAGTCGGCACAGGTGGCGAGATCAGGCGAGATGGGTACAGTGCCACCGGCCCGCGCGGGGCTCTCGCGGATGACAAAATCGGACGCGTGACGGACCGGCACCTCACAGGTGGTGATCTCGTCGATCACCGACGCCGCCGGCGCCTCCTGCACGAGCGCCACCAGGAAGGCGTCGACCGTCGTGGCCGACCCTTCCACTTCGAGCAGCACGCCGTCGTCGTCGTTGTAGACCCAGCCCGCCAGTCCATGCGCGTGGGCGATACGATGTACGAACGGCCGAAAGCCCACACCCTGGACCGTTCCGCGCACCCGAACCTGGCGGCGGACGGCCGCGAGTGGCGGCGAGGCGGGGATGTTCAACATGTACCTAGGATGCAGGGGCGTTCCGAATGGCGAGTCCGGGGAGAACCGGATGCATCTGTGGGAATTTCCCGGATGGCACGGGAGAAACGGCGCGATATCCTCGAAGCACCCCCAGAACACCCGCAGGCGGAGCTCATCATGTGTCTCGCAGTCCCCGGTAAGATCGTCGAGATCAGCGACGACGGGATGGTCCGGATGGCCAAGCTCGATTTTGGCGGCATCCAGAAGCAGGTCTGTCTGGCTTACCTCCCCGACGCGGTCGTTGGCGATTACGCCATCGTGCACGTGGGCTTCGCCATCAGTCGCATCGACGAAGCCTCGGCGCAGGAAACGCTGCGCCACTTCCGTGAGCTCGGATTGCTCGAAGAGGAACTCGGCGAGGTGGCCGACGAAGACTACTCGGCGCCCCCACCATGCCCGGTCACCTATCAGTGAAGTACCTCACGGAGTTCCGCGACGGCGCCATCGCCCAGAAGCTGGCCGCCGAGATCAAGCAGATGACCACGAAGCCGTGGGCCATCATGGAAGTGTGTGGCGGGCAGACGCACTCCATCATGCGCAACGGCATCGACCAGCTGCTGCCGAGCGAGATCGAGCTCATTCACGGCCCGGGGTGCCCGGTGTGCGTGACGCCGCTCGAGATGATCGACAAGGCGTTGGCGATCGCGGCGCTCCCGAACGTGATCTTCTGCAGCTTCGGCGACATGCTGCGCGTGCCGGGCTCCGACCGCGACCTGTTCCGCGTGAAGAGCGAAGGCGGCGATGTGCGCGTGGTGTATTCGCCGCTCGACGCCGTGCAGCTTGCCGTGCAGCACCCCACCAAGCAGGTGGTGTTCTTCGGCATCGGCTTCGAGACCACCGCGCCGGCGAACGCCATGGCGGTGCACCTCGCCAGGAAGCAGGGGCTCAAGAACTTCTCGATGCTCGTGTCGCACGTGCTCGTGCCGCCGGCCATCGATGCCATCATGCGCTCACCCACCAACCGCGTGCAGGCGTTTCTCGCGGCGGGCCATGTGAACAGCGTGATGGGCTTCTGGCAGTATCCGCCGCTCGCGTCCCAGCACAAGGTGCCCATCGTCATCACGGGCTTCGAGCCACTGGACGTGCTGGAAGGCATCCGTCGCTGCGTGCGGCAGCTCGAATCTGGCGAACACAAGGTGGAGAATGCGTACGAGCGCGTGGTGACCTTCGACGGCAACCGCGCCGCGCAGGCGCTGCTCGAGGAAGTCTTTGCCGAGAGCGATCGCGCGTGGCGCGGCATTGGCGTAATTCCCAAGAGCGGCTGGAAGCTGAGCGACGCCTACGCCGACTACGATGCGGAGAACCGCTTTGACGTGTCGGGCATTCGTACGCACGAGTCGCCGGAGTGCCGGAGCGGCGAAGTGCTGCAGGGGGCGATCAAGCCCACCGAATGCCCCGCGTTCGGCAAGCAGTGCACGCCCCGCACGCCGTTCGGTGCCACGATGGTGAGCAGCGAAGGCGCCTGCGCGGCCTACTTCAACTACGGCCGCGTGGTGCAGCTGGAGAGAGTACACGCATGACGACGACGGCTGCATCGGCGCCGGTGTCGGCCGGCGCCACGATCTCGATGGACGAGTGGGCCTGCCCGCTCCCGTTGCGCGACTATCCCACAGTGGTGCTCGGCCACGGCGGTGGTGGGCAGCTCTCGGCCGAATTGGTCGAGCATCTGTTCCGCCCCGCGCTCGGCGGTGATGACCCGCCGCCGCTGACCGACTCCACGGTGCTCACCTTGCCGGGTACGCGCATCGCCTGCAGCACCGACTCGTTCGTGGTGAAGCCGCTGGTGTTTCCGGGCGGCAGCATCGGCACGCTCGCCGTGCACGGCACGGTGAATGATCTCGCGATGAGTGGCGCCACGCCGCTCTATCTCACGGCGGGCTTCATTCTCGAGGAAGGACTCCCCATGGCGACGCTCGCGCGCATCGTGAGCGACATGGGGCGGGCGGCGCGCGAGGCAGGCGTGCGCATCGTCACCGGCGACACGAAGGTGGTGGAGCGCGGCAAGGGCGACGGCGTGTACATCAACACGGCGGGCATTGGGGTTGTCGCCGCCCATGTGGATGTCGCGCCACGTCGGGCACAGGTGGGCGACCAGGTGCTCCTCAGTGGCACGATCGGCGATCACGGGATGGCCATCATGAGCCTGCGCGAAGGGCTCGAGTTCGAGACGACCATTCAGAGCGACTCGGCCGCCCTGCACACCATGGTGGCGACGCTCCTCGCCGCGGCGCCTGACGTGCACGTGATGCGCGACCCCACCCGCGGTGGCGTGGCGAGCTCGCTCAACGAGATCGCGCAGGACGCCAAGGTGGGCATTCAGATCCACGAGGAGCGTGTGCCGGTTCGGCCAGAAGTTCGCTCGGCGTGCGAGCTGCTTGGCCTCGATCCGCTGTTCGTCGCCAACGAAGGGAAGATGCTCGCGATCGTTCCCCCCGAGCAGGCCGACGCCGCGCTGACTGCGATGCGTGCGCACCCACTCGGCAGCAACGCGGCGATCGTTGGCGAGGTGGTGACCGATCACCCCGGGATGCTGGTGGAGCGTACCAGCATCGGCGCACGACGCGTGATCACGATGCAGATCGGGGAGCAGCTGCCGAGGATCTGCTAGCCGCAGCTTTCGATCAGGCATCAGACTTCTGAGCCCCGATCTGGCATCAGACTTCGGTCTCGCCGTCTGGCGTCTTCGTCCGACCTCGGGATTCTGGCTTCTGATGCCAGAAGCCAGAGGCCAGAAGCCAGTTGCCCGAAGGAGAGACCGAATCCCGATGCCAGATCGGGGCTCTGAAGTCCGAAATCCGATCGAAATGCTAAAAGAAGAACATATCTCCCCCGCTCCGATTGAACCGGGGATTCACGATCGTGTTGTAGATCGACCCGAACGTGTAGCTCATCCCGAAGCTCACGAAGAAGCGGTAGTTGGTGGCGAGCGCCTGCTGGCGCGCGATGATCTCATTGTCGCTGAGCTCACCACGCGGCAGATAGAGCTGGTCGTTCACGCGTGAGTAGCTGCCGCCGAGGTTGAAGGCGAGCCCCTTGGCGATGCGAATGTCGGCGAATGCGCTCGAGCCGTAGCTGTAGTACCGCGTCTTGTGCAGGTACTGCGATCCGTACACGGACCAGTTCACCGAGCCCCAGGGCTGCTTCGAGTTCCACCCCAACGTGAGCGCGTGGAACGGGCGCGTCTCCTCGATCTGATCGTAGATCGTGCGCGCCTTGTAGCGCATCGAGGCGACGCCGAGGTTGTAGTACGCCGTGAGCTGACGCCGTGTGAACTCCTTGTACGGGAAGTAATTCCACTCGAGCGCCGGCGACACGCGGATGTTGCGCTCGTAATTGTTGAAGTCGGAGTACTCACCCGTGGCCGTGAAGCCGGCCGACCAGTGCTCGCCGAGACTCTTCGCCACGAGCGCATTGCCGCCGTAGTTGCGCAGCAGGTTGGTGAATTCCGTGCCGTCACTCAGACTGAAACGGCTTTCGTTGTAGCCGAGGTTGGAGCTCAGGTTGATCTTCCACTGGGCGGTCACACGATTCGCACTCGACGTGAGAAAGCCGTTCCGAAAGCTTTGCCGCTTCTCGCCGTTGCCGTAGCCATTCGCGGAGATGCGGTAGACCCAGAAATTCCACGGGTCTTTCACGGCCTTCGGGTTGGTTTGCGCGCCCGCGGGGGCGCGATAGGTCAGGTCGAGGCGCGCGGCCAGCGGCGTCTTCGCCGCATAGGGGGCGAGCAGCAGCGAGAAGGTGCGCGCGAGGCTGCGCCGGGCCACGTCGCGGGCATCGTTCGGATTGATGAACACGACAGCCGTATCCGCCCGTCCCTTGAAGCGCTCCCCACCGATGGCCGTCACCGTGACTTCGCTGCCGCCCGATCCGGTCTCCAGCGAGGTGACGAGCAGGAGCACGTCCGAGAAGAGCCTGTCGCGCACGAAGTTCACCCAGCGCAGCTGATCCCGGAAAAAGTCGTAGTCGCACCCGCGAGACTCGCAATCCACGAACACGCGGAGCGCGCCGGCCTGCGCGGTGTCGGGGGCGGCAGCGGCAGGCGGTTTGGGCGGTGGCGCCGTTTCCTGCGCCGACACAGTCGCCGCAGAGCCGGAGGCGAGGAGCGCGGCACACACCATCCATCGGGACAAGCGCATTGGATTATTGGACGAGGGGAAGCGGGAGGCGACTGAGGGCGTCGCCGAGGGGACCGCCGGGACCACAATGCGCTACGACAGCGAAAGCTTACGAAGGGTTCATCCGAGCTCGCCGCCGGGGTGACAAACGGGTCCGAAGGGCGCAGAATCAGCAGGATCCCCTGCCAGCCTTCCCCCGTCTCGTCTCCCTCGCATCCCTGCTCATGCCCAATCCCCGCCGCGACTTCCTCCGCCATGCCAGCCTTGGCGCCGCCGCCCTCGCCGCCTTCCCCCAGCTCGCCAAGGCCGAGCCGATCCGGCGCGACTGGACGCGTGAGCGGGACGAGCAGCTCGCGGAACTCGCCGATCTGGAAGCCTCGGAGCAGCCACCGACGCAGCCGCCGGCACAGCAGTGGGACACGACTTGGACGGCGAAGATCACGGGCAAGCATCGCGCGATGTTCGACGTCCCCGATGTCGATGGCGGCGTGGG
>JBDHVK010000006.1:0-65829 GCA_039809645.1 Gemmatimonas sp. | reverse complement strand
GACGAGGGGAACTGGGACCTGGTCGGCAACAATATCCCGGTCTTCTTCATCCAGGACGCGATGAAGTTTCCTGATCTCGTGCACGCGGTGAAGCCGGAGCCGCATCATCAGATGCCGCAGGCGCAAAGCGCGCATGACACGTTCTGGGACTTCGTGTCGCTGATGCCCGAAAGCACGCACATGCTGCTCTGGATCATGTCCGACCGCGCCATTCCGCGCAGCTATCGCATGATGCAGGGCTTCGGTGTGCACACCTTTCGCTTCATCAACGAGGCCGGCGCATCGCGCTTCGTGAAGTTCCACTGGATTCCGAAGCTCGGCACGCACTCGCTCGTCTGGGACGAGGCCCTCAAGCTTGGCGGCGCCGACCCCGACTTCCATCGGCGCGATCTGTGGGAAGCGATCGAGGCCGGTGCGTTCCCCGAGTGGGAGCTTGCGGTACAGTGCTTCACCGAAGACGACGCGGAGCGATTCAGCTTCGACATTCTCGACGCGACGAAGATCATTCCCGAGGAGCTCATCCCCCTCGAGCCGCTCGGGCGGCTCGTGCTCAATCGCAACCCCGACTACTACTTCGGCGAAACCGAGCAGGTGGCCTTCTGCACCGCGCACGTCGTCCCGGGCATCGACTTCACCAACGACCCACTGCTGGCCGGTCGCATCCACTCGTACGTGGATACGCAGATCACGCGCCTCGGCGGGCCGAACTTCCACCAGATCCCCATCAACGCGCCCATCCGTCCGGTCTTCAACAACCAGCGCGACGGGTTGCACCAGCACAACATCTTTCGCGGCCGCGTGAGCTACGAGCCCAACTCGCTCGCCGGAGGGTGTCCGTTCCAGGCGGGCGCCTCGGGCTTCGTCTCCTTTCCCGAGCCGGTGCAGGAAGACAAGTTGCGCGGCAAACCGGAGCGCTTCGCCGAGCACTACGCGCAGGCCACCCTGTTCTGGGAGAGTCAGACGGAGTGGGAGCAGGCGCACATCGTGGCCGCGTTTCGCTTCGAGCTCAGCAAGCTCACCGTACCAGCAATTCGCACGCGCATGATCGCCGGGCTGCGCAATGTGAGCGACGAACTGGCGAGCCGCGTGGCCGAGGGGCTCGGCATGTCCCTGCCGGAGCCGCTCCCCCGCGCGATCGAGCGGCCGCGGGCACCTGAAGTGACGCGCTCGCCGGCCCTCTCGCTGACGGCGCGTCCGGGCAGCGGCGAGCTCCGCACGCGCCAGATCGCGTTTCTCATCGCCGATGGTGCCGACGGTGCGTCGCTGACCGCGCTGCACCGGCAACTCACCGAGTCGGGCGCCGCCCCGCGCTTCCTCGGCCCGCGGCTCGGTGCGTTCACCACCAGTGAAGGCGACACGATCTCCGTGGATGCGACGATCGAGAACTCGCCGCCCATGCTCTTCGACGCGGTGGTGCTGCCAAGTGGAGAGGCGGCCGTCACCACCCTCGGCCGGATCGGCCAGACCATCGAGTTCGTGATGAATCAGTTTCGACACAACAAACCGATGCTCGTCCTCGGCGGCTCCTCGGTGCTCCTCGACGGCGCCGGCATTCCCTCCGGGCGCCGCGAGAAGCTCGCATCGCTGGGCGTGGTCGTCGCCGACGTCCTCGACGAGGCAGTCGCCACGGCATTTGTCGAGGGACTGTCCCGTCATCGCTTTCCGGAGCGGGAGACGGATCCGCCGCGGGTGTAGACGCGCCCACCCACTGCGCGCCCCGCAATCACCCGCACCCCGAGCCGCTCGGTTTGGGGTGCGGGCTGCTGGTTGAGGGTGATGGGTGTAGCTTAGCGCACATGACGGATTCCCTCGCCGCCGCCCTCGCCGACCGCTATACCCTCGACCGCGAGCTCGGGCAGGGCGGCATGGCCACCGTGTACCTCGCCACCGATGTGCGCCACCAGCGCCGGGTGGCCATCAAGGTGCTGCACCAGGACATCGCGGCGGCCATGGGCGCCGAGCGGTTCCTCAAGGAGATTCAGCTCACGGCAGCGCTGCAGCACCCGCATATCCTGCCGCTGTTCGATTCCGGCGAGGCGGCCGGGCGCGTGTTCTACGTCATGCCCTTCGTCGAAGGGGAAACCCTGCGCGCACGCCTCGATCGTGAACGGCAGCTGCCGGTGGCCGACGCACTGCGGCTGACGAGCGAGGTCGCGAGCGCACTGTCCTATGCCCACGCACGCGGCATCGTACACCGCGACATCAAGCCCGAGAATGTGCTGCTGCAGGAGGGGCGCGTGCTCGTGGCCGACTTTGGCATCGCGTTGGCAGCCAGTCAGTCGGGGGATGGTGCGCGCCTCACGCAAACCGGCATCTCGCTCGGCACGCCGCAGTACATGAGCCCCGAACAGGCGATGGGAGAGCGCGCACTCGACGCGCGCACCGACCTCTTCGCGCTCGGGGCCATGGCGTACGAGATGCTCGCCGGCGAGCCGCCCTTCAGCGGGCCGAGTGTGCAGGCGATCGTCTCGAAGGTGCTGACGAGTCAGCCGGTGCCGGTGGACGAGTTGCGCCGCAATGTGCCGGAGCCCGCAGCGGCGGCCATCATGAGTGCGCTCGAGAAGCTGCCGGCCGATCGGCCCGCGAGCGCCGAGCAGTTCCTGCAGATGTTGAGCGGTGGCGTGGCCGCTCCGGTGGGGCGCACGAGCGGCGCCCGCAAGGCGGCCGCGCCGCGCTCGCTCGTGCAGCGCCTGTTGCCATGGGGCGCGGGCGGCGCCGTCGGCCTGGCGCTCGGCGCGGGCGTCATGGCGGCCATGCGCAGCACCCAGGTGCCCGCCGAGATGGCCGCCGACGGCCCCCTGCGCTTTGTCTTCGCCCCCGCCGATTCGTTCGAGGTCCAGGCCGTCTGCTGCGGGCGCATGTTCGCGATAGCGCCGGATGGCCGCTCGCTCGTCTATCAGGCGCGCGTCGGTATCACCGACAGCAGCCAGGCGCAGCCGACGGTCCATCTGTTTCGGCGCGACATGGGGAGCCTCGCACCGATCATGCTCGCCGGCGCCGACAGCGCGGTGGCGTTGTCGATTTCGCCCGACGGCTCGCAACTCGCCTTCGTGTCGGGAGGCCGGCTGATGCGGATGCCGCTGCAAGGCGGCGCCGTGGCCAGCATTGTCAACCTGCCGCCGGGTTTCGTGGGCGGTACGGATTGGCGCGACAACGAGCACGTCGTCGTGGCGGTCCAGCACACACTCTACGAGGTGTCGATCAAGGATGGTCAGCTCACCACCATCCTGCCCGCGAGCGCCATGCTGCAGCAGATCACCGGGCCGACGGTCGTCGGCACCACCGGCGCGACGGTCTTCGCATATGTTACGCGCGATGAACTGCCGCGCGTGCACTTTCTCGCGGCGGGGAGCAAGACACCGAAGCCGTTGATGATGGGTGCCTCACCGCACTACGTGCCGGCGTGGAAGGCGCTCGTGGTGAATCGCCAGGGCCGCCTGTTGGCGTTTCCCTTCGATCCGGCGCGCGGGGACACCCTGGGCGCCGGTGTGCCCATCGCGGACGGCGTCGCACTGCGCTCACCCGTCATCGCGCACGCCGAATACGACGTGTCCCCCTCGGGCGCGATGGTGCTGACGCGACGCCAGCAGGGGTCCATCGTCGGCTGGTCGCCCACGAGTCGCGTGGGCATCCGGGAGGCCGGCGTCTCGCGCGCCCTTCCGCTTCCGACGAGCAACGTCTTCGTGTACGAGCTGCACTTCTCGCCCGATGGGAAGCGCCTGCTCATGACCACGCGCAACTACGAGCGCGATGGCACGGTGTACGCTTTCGACTTCGACCGTCAGGCGTATCAGCGCATCACGGGTGATGAAGAGACGTACACGGCCGTCTGGGCCGGCGGCGCCGACAGCATCGTCTATGTCGAGCGGCAAGCGCACGACCTCCGGATTCGCGCCTCCGATGGCACCGGCACGAGCCAGGTCTTCGCGACGCTCGCGAAGTGGCAGCAGATCGAACAGATCGATGTACGGGGCGACTACGCGGTCTTCAGCGGACGCCAGAACACGGCCAGTGCGTCGCTCGACATCGCGTTCGTGAAGCGCGGCGCGAACGGCGCGGTCACGACGATCGCCGCCTCGCCAAACGACGAATCGTCACCCGCGATCTCGCCCGACGGAAGGTGGCTCGCGTACGAGATCACCCAGGGCGGCAAATCGGACGTCTATGTGAGTCCATTCCCGGACGCCACGTCGCGCACGGTCGTGTCGACGAGCGGCGGCCGGCAACCGGTGTGGAGCGGCGACGGCCGAACGCTGAGCTATGTCGCCGACAACGGCGCGTTCCTGTCCGTCCCGTTCACGCCGGGCGCGGGCAGCACGCCCCCAACGTTCGGCGCGCCCCGCGAGCTGTACCGGCGCAGCTTCGCGCGCTTCTGGACCCTCTCTCCGGACGGGACCAAGTTGCTCACCATCGATACCTCGGCGCTGCTCACGCTGCTGGGCCTCGAGGTGGTGATCGGCTTTCGCCCGACGTTTTAGATTCCACCGCATGGCCACTCGCGACCCCTTCTCCCACAGCGAAGTCGAACAGCTGCGCGCGAAACTCAACTTCAGCCGCCTGCTGATGGTGTTCGTCTTCGTCTTCGGCGCCGCACTGGGCTTTGGCTTCGGCAACCGGTACGCGCGCGCCGGACAGACGTTCCAGGACGGCATGCGCAATCCAAGCCCCGGCGCCGAAGTCCCGCTGCCATCGTACGCGCGATGACTTAACGCCAAGAAGCGCACACGTGGGGCCCATACGTGGAGCGCATACGTGGGACGCACACGTGACGCGCATACGTGGGACGCACACGTGACGCGTTGACCCGCGGTGGCGCTCCATGTATGCGCCGTTCAGTATGCGCGGTTCTGTATGCGCTGTTCAGTATGCGCTGTTCTGTTACGCAGGTCGTCCTTCTCCCAACCCACCCATGCGCCTCCGCCTCCTCACCGCCGCCCTCCTCGCCGCCAGCCGACTGAGCGCGCAGTCCCCCGCTACGTACCCCACGAGTTGGGACCCGAAGCTGCTGGAGCGCCCGGACATCAAGGCGGCCATGAGCCTGCTCGAGAAGAACTTCCCGAAGCAGGTGGAGGAGTGGGTCACGCTCACCGAGATGCCCTCGAAGTCGGGGCAGGAAACGCGGCGCGGCGCCTACGTGAAGGCCGCGTTCATCAAGGAAGGGCTCAAGCCCACGACGGACTCGATCGGCAACGTGATCGCCGTGCGAAAGGGCACCGGTGGCGGGCCAACGATCGCGATCATGGCGCACATCGACGTGGTCTTCCCGAACGAGACGAACAAGAAGGTCCGCCGCAGCGGCGATACGCTCTTCGCGCCTGGCGTCGGTGACAACACGGCGAGCGTTGGCAACATGCTCGCCACCCTGCGCACCATGAACGCCACCAAGTTCACGAGCAAGGGCGACATCATTTTCATCGCCACCACGCAGGAAGAAGTGGGACTCAAGGGTGCGGAGTACTGGCTCGCGCACAACAAGGCGCCCGACCTGCTCATCGTGCCCGACGGCTCGTACGGCAGCGTCGCATATGGCGCGCTGGGCATCTACTGGACGCGCTATGTGTTCACGAGCCCCGGCGCGCACACGCTGGCGTCGCGCGGGCGGCCAACGCCGGTTCGTGCGGTGTCGGAGGCGATCGACCGCCTCTATCAGCTGCAGTTCCCGGCCCTGCCCGATGGCGCGGTGATGAACATCGGCCAGATCCACGGCGGCAACATCTTCAACGCGGTGCCGCAGGAGCTGTACTTCACGGTGGACCTGCGCAGCTCGGATCCGGTGCTCCTCGACTCACTCGACCGCACGATCACGCGCATCACCAAGGAAGTGGCCGATAAGCAGAAGGTTGGCCTCCGTGTGGAAGTGGAGCAGAAGAACCCGGCCGGCGGAACAGCCAAGATGCTCGAAGGCGCGCGCGCGCATCCGATGGTGCAGACGGCGGTGGACATCAACCGCTTCCTCGGCATGAGCGCGGGTATGCCGGGCGCGCAGGAAGCCGTCGCCACGGGCGCCACCGACGCGAACCCGGGCGTCGTGCGCAAGATCCCGTCGATCGCCATCGGCGGCTCGAAGGCCAGCGGCGCGCACCAGCTCTCCGAGTACGCACTGGCGTCGAGCGCGCTGCCCTCGACCAAGCTCCTCTACCTCCTCACGGCGACGTTCGCCGACGGAGTCAAGGTCGTCGGAAACTCGAAGGTCGTGCCGTGACATCAGACCTCAGACCGCAGACCTGAGATCTGGGATCTGAGATCTGGGATCTGAGATCTGGGATCTGAGATCTGAGACCTTGCGAAGGTGGGAGGGTCGCGCGGTGAGGGTCGGTGCAGACAGGTCAATCCCATGCGGCGATACGCCTGCGGCGCATCCCGCAAGGGATTGCACCTGCCTGCACCGACCCTCGCCGCGCTCCGCCTCCGCACCAACGCAGAGTTGCGCCACGACACAGCTGCGTTCGAATGATGAGACACGGCCGCGCTCATGGCGTTACGGTGCGGCATGCGTACCAGAACAGAGCAGGACGCGGCCTATCTCGCGCTCAAGCAGCAACTCGCGGCGATCCTGGTCGCTGAGTCCGATGGCTGGACGCAGGTCTGGGCCGCCGCGCGCATGGGCGCGCGGCAGGGCAGCGTGAGCGACCTGCGTCGCGGGAAACTCGATCGCCTGAGTCTGGAGTGGCTCATCAAGGCGACGCACGCACTCGGTTACGACATCACGATCATCGCCACCCCGAGCCCGCCGCCGCCGCGCACGAGCGCCGATCAGCGCGGCGCGGATCGGAGCGCAGAGAAAGGTGCATCCGAAATCTGAGCTCCGGGCCGCACGACACGATCATCGGTCCGTCGGTGGCTGCGGGTGTCCCGACAGCAGCGGCGCAATCCCATGCGGGATGCGCCGCAGGCGTATCCCCGCATGGGAGTGGCCGCTGATGGCGGGACACGCGCAGCCACCCGCGAGTCCCAGGTTGAAATGTCTCAGCTGCCGTACGGTCACGGCCAGCTGAAGATGTCCGCCGTCGGATTCATCACGCGCACGCGGGCGAGCGCCGCCGGCTCGCGCCAGAAGGCGCGGGCGGCCACCGAATAGCTCACGCGCACGTCGACCCCCTTGGCGTGCGGGTCTTTCACGAGCGGATAGCCCACATCGACCCGCGCCACCGAGCGCGACGCCCGCGGCACCGCGGCGAGCAGCGACACGCCGGCGCTGCTGCGGAACGCGCTCTCGCCAAAAGGCACGCGCCCCTTCCACATCTGACCGGCGTCGACGAACCCGGCCGCACCCCATCCGAACGCCTTGCCGAGGCCGGGGAACAGGAACCGTCGCTCCGCGCGCGCGATCACCCGTTGCCCGCCACTCAGACGCGACCCGCTGTAGCCACGCATCCCCGTTGTCCCATCGGCGATGGGCAGTTGAAACGGGATGCTGTCCACCGAGGCGCCCGCATACTCCACGGTCACCACCCGCGTCTGTCGCGCACTCGGACGACTGTACCACGCCAGCCGGCCGCTCAAGACCTCGTTCCCCCACCCGGCGCCGTCGCGACGTGCCTCGGCCTGCACGCGGAGCCCGATGAAGTTCCGCGCCGTGCCCACGCCGGTGTAGAGATCGCCGGCCAGAAACGGGGCGTGATCGCCGGAGATGCCGCGACCGAACACCGTGGAGAGCTGGATGCCGCGCCCGACGTCCTGCACGCTCTCGAGACCGTCGAAGGCCGTGGCTTTCACGAAGGTCAGCGCGCGCGCACCGAGCACGATGCCGGCGCGCGTGATGCTCGTGTTCGGGTAGCGCTGGCGCAGCTCCACCGCGGTGGTGTCGAGCAGTCCACGGTCGGTGATGCGCACGGCATCGTCACCCGAACTCCGCTGCTCGTGCATGACCAGCGCACCCGCCAGCCACGAGCCCACCCCATGCGTCGCGAGACGCGCCGCGAAGCCTCCATCGACGCGCTCCCGCGCGGTGCGGAGCGACAGGGGCTCCCCATCGCGCCGCGCGAACTCCAGATAGCCGTCGTCCTTGAGATACCCCCCAAAACCGGCGACGCGCTGCAGGTCGGTGAGAAACGGGCGCTGCACGCCCACGCTCGTGAACGAGCCGAGCGGCGTGCGGGCGATTGCGAATTGCGCCAGGTTCGGGCCGCCCAGCAGGTGATAGTGCGTGTACCGGGCGCCCAGATAGTCACGGAACGCGCCGCCGTCGCGCCAGCGCAGCGCCGCCAGCTGCCCGGAGCCTCCGATGCTGGTGCTGCCAAGCTCGAGATCGTTGAACTGCGAGCCTTTGAGGCCGAGGCCAATCACCGGCCGCAGGTCATCCGTCGTCTCCACGGTGACCCGTACGCCGCCGCTGCCATCCGAGGTGGTCGTGACGCGCGCATCGGCCAGATACGGCAGGCGACGCAACAGCCGCTCCGATTCGGTACGGGCGAGCGCCGTGCACGTGCCGCCGACGCGGAGCTGCAGATAGGGCGTGATCGCCTCGGCGCGCGTGGGCGCGCCATAGAGCAGCGGCTTGAGGACCGCGCGCAGAAACCCGGGCGTGTGCGCGCGATCGATGGCGACGCGTTCGCTGCGCACGACATCGATCGCGCTGATGCGTTCGCCGTCGCAGTGCGTCGTCGAGTCGGCGGCTTGCGCGCGCAGCCACAGCGGCGCGGCAACACACGCCAGCACGGTGGCCGAGAGACGAGCCGTCGACCGTGCGGTGACGGAGCGGCGGCGCGCCATCAGGCGCGCCATCAGTCGTCGTCCTGGTCAGGAATCAGCAGGCCGAGCAGCGCGCTCACCACGCTCACGAGGATCGCGCCCAGCAGCGCCGGCACGAAGCCCGAGACCGCGAAGCCATACCCCGACGCAAGGCGCGCCGTGAGCAGCAGCATCGCGGCGTTGATCACGAGGGCAAAGAGCCCGAGCGTCAGCACCGTGATCGGGAACGCAAAGAGCTTCAGCACCGGCTTGATCAGCACGTTCACGATGCCGAAGATCAGTGCGACGACGAGCAGTCCCGGGAAGGTCCCCGTGTACCGGATCCCGTCGATGTACTGCGCCGCGCACCAGAGCGCGACCGCATTGGCGAGGAGCTTGAGGAGGAGGCGCATGCCTCAACCTACGCGATCATTCGCCGGCGCGTTTCCAGACCTGGGTGCGTCCGAGCATCGCCACGCCGAGAAAGCCGCGCATCTTGAGCGATTTTCCGTCCCGCGCCACTTCGACCTTGGCCTTGTAGACCTTGCCCACGTCGGGATCGAGCACTTCGCCACCGTTCCAGAGCAGCGGGTTGTCCCGATCGCGCCGCAGGCCGGTGAGTATGGCCATGCCGATCAACGGCTGGTTGTGGCGCGAGCCCGGGCACTTGTCGCACAGCTTGTCCCCCTCTTCGCCGGGCACCAGCGAACGCACCACCGTGCCGGTGAGCTGGTCGCCCACCACCGAAATGCGGATCTCGGCGCGCGGCTTTCCCGTCGCATCATCGATCGTATGCCAGAGTCCGGCCGGCGAACCGGCCGGAGAGGGCAGCGAAGCGGACTGAGCCGATGCGATCGTCGAGACGAGCGCGGACTGGAGGACGGCAGCGCCAAGGGCGCCGGCAATTCGGAAGCGCATGAGCACGAGCTGAGGGACAGCACCCGGTCGGGAGGGCGATCGGGAGTCCGGAAGAAGCGACGGGGGAAGCTACCTCGCCGCCCCCATGGCAATAAACCGGCGACCGGGGTTTGGTTCGCGAGGCGCCCCGTGCCATCCCTGCTGCCAAGCAGGAAGCGTACCCGGCCGCTAGCGCGCGGCCGGCGCGCTGGCCGCCCCATAGCGCTGCGTCAGGAACCCCACCACGACGCCCACGAGCGAGCCGGGAATGAGGATCTCCCAGAAGAGGCTCTTTCCGGTGACGGGATCGGTGTTCATCATCGCGATCGGGAACGCGAAGAGCGCGCCCATCGCCAGGCCGAACACGATCCCCATCGGCAGGTTGCGCACCTTCTTGGCGAACCAGCCGATCAGGACGCCGGCCACCAGGCCCTTGCCGATCGAGCCGATCACGATGCCGGTGATCTGCGGGGCGACGTTTGGAGCCGAGACGAGGGCGGTCAGACCATCGATGGCACCAAGTCCGGCGCCAGCCAGCAGACCGAGGAGGGGCTTGTTCATGAGCGGGGCGGGTGAGGGGAAGAGTGCAGCGAAAGTATCCGTCTCTCGGTATTCGGCAATCGCCCCCCGCTCCATTACGATGGGGTCAGATCCGCTTCCAGAAGAGCAGTGCGACCCGGACCGCCGCATACGCCACGAGCAGCCAGATGAGGGCGCGATGTCGCTGGTAGCCGCGAGCGCTCCGCTCCCACAGCGACTCGGCGTGGGCCAGCACCCGTTCGCCATCGAGCCAGTGGCGGACGTCGGCCGCCAGAGCGTCAACGGCGGGGTAGCGCGCGTCGGGGTCATCGGCCGTCGCTCGCTCCACGATGGACTGGAGCGCCGCTGGCGTGCGCGCGCCGTCGGCGGCGAGCGACGCGCGCAAGAGCGCGCCGAGGCCGAAGACATCGGTGCGCACGTCGGTCAGGTGTGGCATCCCGCGCGCCTGTTCCGGCGCCATGAAGCCGGGCGTGCCGACCACCATGCCGTCTTGCGTGACCGACTGCGTCGACGGCGAAGTCAGCGTCGACGACGCCGTGGTGCCCGCAGACTCTGGCGTCCCGGACTCCCCGAGCACCTTGGCGATCCCCCAATCCACGACGAGCACGTCGCCGAACTCACCGATCAGGACATTCGCGGGCGAGAGATCGCGATGCACCACACCGCGTGCATGGGCCGCGGCCACGGCATCGCACACCTGAAGAAAGCGCCGCAGCAGAGCCCCGCGCCCCTCGGTGTGCGCGCACGCCGCCCACGGGGTGCCACGCACCAGCCGCATCGCATACCACGGACGGCCATCGTCGAGGACACCGGCGTCATGCACCGCCACGATGCCGGGGTGCTCGAGCCGCGCCAACACGCGGGCCTCGCGCTGCAGACGCTCCATGGCGCTCAACGGGTTGCCCGAGACGCCGAGCACCTTTACGGCCACATCGCGCTGCAACACGGTATCGGTGGCGCGATACACGGCGCCCATGCCGCCTCGCCCGAGACGCTCGTGCAGGAGGTACCGCTCGCCAAGCTCCGGGCGCTCCATGACCTCCAGCAGTCGTTGCACCTGCCCGCCGGCCGCCTGGCCCGTCATTCGTGCCCCGAGAACAACGCGCGCACCTCGGCGTCGAGCTCAGCGTCGGACGTCGTGAGCGCCCGCAGGGTCTCGACGACGTGAGCGCGCAGTCGACGTCGCGCCCAGTTCAGATAGTTCGTGACCTGCGTCTTCGGCACGTCAAATCGCGTCGCCAGCTCGGCGTACGTTGGCGGGTCCGCCGGCGTGTCTCCGCGCAGGTCGAACGCGGCGAAGATCTCCCACGTCAGTCGCCGGTCCTCGCGCTGACACTCCACCTCGAGCGCCTGGAGTGCCGCGTGCAGGACACTGCGCCGCCACTCGGCATCGAAGAACGCATCCACCGCCGGCGCCGTGGCCAGCGCCGCGTCCTGCAGCATGGGCACGGCATCGAGTGACGTGTGGTCGACGCCGCCGCCGCGCTTCTTCCGCGTGGCCCGCTCGTGCGCCGTCGAGGCATACGCGAAGAGACATCGCCACAGGAACGTCCGAAAGCGTCCACGATTCGCGTCATAGCGCGCCAACCAATCGCGCTCGAGCGCGGCGGCGAAGAAGTCGTGCGCGAGGTCTTCCGCATCGGATTCATCGAGACCCAGGCGACGACGCAACACCGCGATGACCGGTGCGCGATAGACGCCGAGCACTTCGGCGACCGCGCGCTCACGGGTGGGCACATCGGCGCTGGCGAGCGCCGCGACCACGGAGTGATGCGTCGCCGGAAAGGTCGGCATGACCCTCAGGGGACCCGCAGCACCACGTGCCGGATGCGCGTCCGCCGCCACGTGTAGCTGACGTGCACAAGCCCGTCACGCGTCTGGATCACCGCCGGATAGGAGTACTCGCCCGGTGCCTGCTCCAGTGTGTCGATCGGCGTCCACCGCACGCCGTCGCGCGAGAGACTCACGACCAGCGGCGTCCGCCCGTCACGCACCGGGTTCGACACCAGCACATGTCGTCCGTCGCGCAGCGTCACGGCATCGATGCCGGCGTTGGGATTGGGCAATGCCGTCGGCGCGAGCGCGCTCCACGTTTGCCCGGCGTCGCGGCTCCACGTCTCGAAGAGCACACCCGGCCCGCGCGTCCGCACGAGCGCCTGCAGCACACCATTCGGGTGCGCGAGCACCGTCGGCTGAATCGCATCGACCTCGCGCGCTGCGGGAGCTGGTGCCGGCGTGACACGCGTCCACGAACGGCCACCATCGATGGAGCGCTCGAAGTGCACGCGCCACGCGTTCGCGGAATCCGGCGCTTCCGTACTCGAGGGGCTCAGCAGCGCGCCGTTGCGCAGGCGCACGAGCTTGTTCTTGATCGGGCCCAGGATTCCATCGGGCAGTCGCCGTGCCGCGCTCCAACTGCGGCCACCATCGGCGCTTTCGCGCACCATGCCCCACCATTCGCGCGGATTCGGGCCGACCTTGTAGTACAACACGAGCCGATCGCCGCCGGGCGCGTCGAGCACCGGATTCCAGGTGGGGAAGCGCGTGCCGTCGGCCTGTACGCCGTTTGCGATCTCCACCGGCGTGCTCCACGCGCCGCTCGTGAACCGGGTGAACCAGATGCCGACATCCTTCGCGCTTTCGTACGCACCGCCGAACCATGCCGCCGTGAGCGTTCCATTCACCTCGGCCATCGTCGACGCATGCACCGACGGCGGCGGCGCCCCGTCGCTCGGCCAGTCACGCGCGAGCACCGCGACTGACGCGGCTGGCTGGCGCGCCGGCAGGGGAGCGGCGCACGCCGAGAGCAGGCACAGCACGGCGAGACGCCGCGCGCGCGTCACTTCACGACAATGGTGCGAACGAGCGTCGGCCCGGGACGGAGCACGTTCACACTGTACGGGCCCGGCGTCGACGGCGCGGTGAGCGTCACGGTATACGGCTTGAGATACCGGGCGGGCTCGTTCTCACACGCGCCGATCGTGCGGCGTCCCTGCAACTGCACCTGCGAGACCGTCTCGCCGGGGCGGATGAACACCTTGTCCACTTCCGCACAGCCGTTGGAGCTGAGCGGCCCCCACAGCTGCTGCGTGAAGCTGCTCTTGGCGATCACGGTGTCGGGACCGGTCACCGAGTCGATCGCGACCGTGAAGTACTGAAATTCCGGATCGACCAGCCCACAGCCCGTCGTGGACGCCAGCGACGCGGCGGCAATCGCCACGACGAGCGCAGCCGGCCTGTACGAGCGCATTACTGCCCCGGCCCCTCGAAGGGCCCAACGCGTTCCCCTTCGCCGCTTCGATACACGGTGATGTCGAGCAACTGACTGCTCCCTTCGTTCAGGGTGACCGTGCGCGCGAGCCCGGGCGTGCCGCCCACGAACTGCGCGCGCGGGACGACGCGCACCGTGACGGTGCCCGCTTCCTGCAACTGAATGGTGAGCGTTCCGTCGTTCCCGCTGCGGTAGGAGGTGTTCACCCCGCTCGGTGACGTCACCAGAACCTGGTTCACACCGGCCGACTTCCCGCCGTCATCACGGATGCGCAGCGATACGGTTGCCACCGCGGGCGCCGTCGTGGCACCACCCGCACAACCGACGGCCAACAGGAGACCCATCACGATCCGTCGCATAGTTGCTCACCATTGAAAGGAGACGGTGTAAAGCTACCGCGAATTCCCGACCGGGCCAGCCAAGCCGCTCAGGGGGTGAGGCGCACGGCGCTGATGCTCGAGCCACGTTCCCCCTGCTGCACCCACGCCACGACCGCGCCACCGGGGACGGCGGCGACGGCTGGATAGAAGCGCGCGCCGCTCCCCGGAATCGTGAGCGGGGCAAAGCGGTCGCCCACCAGCGAGGCGGCCGCGAGGCGCCGCTGCCCCTCCACCACCTCGTCCCATACGATGAGCGGGCGGTCGCCAGGTCCCATCACCACGCTCGGGTGCGACGCCAGACCGGCCGTCGGGAGCTTGCGGCGCGGCGTGAAGGTGGGCGCCTTGGCGGTGGTCGCGTTGGACGAGCGCGCGTAGAAGAGCACGAGCGCGCTGGCGTCGCTGCCGGCCTCGACGGTGGGCCACACCGCATGCACCTGCTGCTTGGCGTCCACCGCGAGCGTCGGGCCGTTGTCGGGGCAACCGTCGATCTGCCAGCGATCGTCGCTGATCTTGACCGGCGCCGTGAAGGTCCGCCCGCCGTCGCGCGTCGCCGAGAAGGCGATGTCGCGGATGCTCCCCGGATACACCTGGCGCCAGGCCGCGAACGTCCACGCCCCCTCATGCACGAGCGCGGTCTTGCAGCAGTAGCACACGCTGCTGGTCACGCTCCGGGCGCTTCCACCTAGGGTGGCGTAGTACAATCGCGACAACTTCGCGCGTTCGGTGGGATCGGGCTTGGGGGCGTTGGCGTCGTGCTGATGCGTCATGGGCGCCGCCGCAGCATCCCGATGGTCAAGCCAGAGCACGTGGACCTTGCCCTGGGCATCGACATCCACGGCCTGCCACCCGCGTGCGCCCGGCGCCTCGCTGCCGGTTACGGTGCTGGCGGCGCCGAAATGCGCACCACCGTCGGTGGATCGCGCCTGCAGCAGCTGCCAGTCGTTGCCCGTCTTCACCGTCCAGACCACCACGACATCCGGCTCCTTCGCCCCTGTGCGCGGCACCAGGGCAACCCGCGGCGGCATCTCGCCACTCACGCGCGCCTGCCCCGCCACGGTGTTGACCTGCACCGGCGCGCCGAAGCGTCGACCGCCGTCACGGCTCACGGCGAGAAACACATCCATCGCGCCACTCGCCGCGGCCGACCAGCTCACGGCGACGAACTCACCGCGCGCGGTCACCGATGGATTGGCACCGCTCCGGCCGGCGATGTCGAGCGCGATGGGCTGCTGCGCCACGAGGGAGGGAGCGCCGCCGAGCAGCGACAGTCCGGCGGCCAGACGGATGAGGAGGGACATGGAGTCTCAGGGCGCGAGCGCGGCGCGAATGGCGGTGACGAGCGTGGAATCGCCGGCGCGGAAACCACCGATCTGCCGCGCGCGAATCGCGCCCTGCCGATCGATGACGAACGTTTCGGGCACGCCGATGGTGAGAAACTTGGCCTGCACATCCTTCTGCGGATCGAGCCAGATGGTGTACGGGACGTTGAACTCCTTGAGAAAATCGCGAATCTCCGACTCGGCGCCATAGCTGTCGACACTGACGCCGATCACCCGCACGGGATCCTTGGCGAACTGCGCGCTGAGCGCGACGAGCTCGGGCGTCTCGATCCGGCAGGGTTGACACCACGTCGCCCAGACGTTGAGCACCACCACCGTGTCACGCATCGCCGCGAGCGCGACCGGCCGCGCGTCAAGATCCGTCAGCGCCAACGCCGGAGCCGGCGCGCCGATCGCCGGCGGCTTGAGCGTCGTCGCAGACGCAGCGGGCGCACGTTCTGTCCGCCCACACGCGATGAGCGGAAGCAGCACAAGGAATCGCAGCTGTCGAGGCATGATGGAAGAGTAGCACATCAAGTGCCCGAGTCTCAGAGTCTCAGAGTCTCATAGTCTCAGAGTCTCGGAGTCCCAGACTCTCAGATCTAGATCTCAAATCTCCAGACTCCAGACCAGGATCTCCAGACTCCCGACTGACCAGAATAGAAAGGGCGCCGGCACAGCCGGCGCCCAAGTCACTACGAGTCGTTCTGCTCGTCACCGCACCGCCGCCCGCTGCGCCGCCGCCACCGAGTCGAACTTGGCCAGGTACGCCGTCACCACCGCCGAACTCAACGTCATCACGGTGCGCACATTCGCCGTGCGCCCCTGCACGCGCACCTCGAGCCCGCTTCCCGCGCTCCGTCGCAGCAACTCGTCCTCGACCCGCGCCGTGACCACCTCGAACGGCGTGCAGCCCGCGTTCCCCTCGCACGAGTGCACATCGCGGAACCATCCCGCCACTGCGAAGACGCGCCCCTGCTCACTCCCCACCGGGAACACACTCCAGTCGCCGCCGCTGCGCATCATCATCTGCCGCAGCACCGATGCACTCAGAAAGATCGAGTGAAAGCCGCGCGACACGCTGCCGTCTTCACGAATGCTCGAGCGCAGTCCGTAGCGTGCGTCATCGCCGGCCCATGCCAGCACGTTCACGTACGGCGACCCGCGGAAGGTGCGCACCACGACCGTCGGCACGGAGTCGTCGGGCGTCAGCTCGTCGTCGTCGACCGGCCGGCCGGCCACGTCGGGGAGCGCGGCGGGGGAGCGAGTGGCCCGCGGCGCGCAGGCGCCAAGGGCCATCAGGGCGAGCAGCAGCAATCGCGGGCGCAGCATGGGCTCTCCGGCGGGATGAATAGCTGATAATACGCCAGACGGGCCCGATTGTCGCGGCGATTCGTCCCACTCCCGACGAGGCCCTGCCACAACTCAGCGAAGCAGCTGCTGCAGCAGTTCGGGGAGCGCGTGCAGCTGATCCACATGATCGGGGGCCGTGTTACCCGCATACCCCAGAAGAGTGAAATGCCCCTCGTGCGCCTCGCTCAGCTGCTGCATCCCTCGTGGGCCCCATGCGAGCACCGGTCGGCGCTTCACGCCGAGCGAAGCCAGCATCCACTCGGCGGTCTCGGTGGTGCTCGCGAAGGTGCCCGGGAAGATCTCGGAATGCGTGACGAGCATCCGCTTCTCGCCGCGCGTCGCCGCCCGCGCAAAGGCCGTGAGCGCCACGAGATTCGTGCTGTCGAGCGTGCCGCCATTGGCCACCACCTGCCCTTCCGGCACGTACGACGTGTGCATGCCGTCGATCAGGAGCACTGCGTGCACGCGCTGCACATGCCGCGGATCGAGCAGGATGCGGCGGATGGCGCCGTGTCCCGCGCTCCACCCACTCAGGATCACGCGATCGATGCGCACCGGCGCCCCGCGCGCCGCCGAGAGATCGCGCGTGACCTGCGCGAGCAGCGAATCGAACTGGGCCGGGTCGCGATAGGTGCGGTCGTACACCCCGCTGCCGCTCCCCAACGTCATGGCGGCACTCACCGTCGGTCGCTTGAGGCCGGCAACCGCCTGTGCCGCCACCCAACCGGCGCCGTGCCAATGCACCAGCAGATCGACCACCTCACGCCGCGCCGCCTTGGCCGGAATAAAGAGCGCGATCGGTTTGTCCGAAGGACCAGGGAGCGTGCGCATCTGCCCTGCCGGGAGCCGTTCCACCAGCCGCGCGTGAATCCGGGTCGCCTCGGCCATCGGCGAGGGGTTCTGGGCGGCCGGCGGCGGTGCGGCAGGCGGTGCCGAGGGCGGGGTTTGTGCGGCGAGCGAGCGCATCAGCGCGAGCGACGCCGCGGCACTCCGCACCATCCGTAACGCCATGCGCTGGCCTCCCGTCCGTTCCGGCATAGGTTGAACGTAGCCTCCCGCGGCGCCCCGCACATGCCAAGACTCTCCTCCCTGACCGTCGCCGCCTGTTCCCTGCTGTGTGCAGGGCCAGTCGCCCGCTCGCTCCCCGCCCAGGGTGGGGTCGTCTCGCGAGACAGTGCGATCACCGCGCGGATCGCCCAGCGCGGGACCGTGCGTGGAGTCGTGCGCGACTCGCTGAACGGTGGCCCGCTCCGAAGGGCGCTCGTCCAGCTGGTCGCGATGGAATCGCAGGAGCCGTTCGGCGTGGCCGTCGAGACCGACTCACTCGGCCAGTATCGCATCACCGGCGTGCCGATCGGCAAGTACGCGGTGGGCTTTCACCATCCGCGTCTCGACTCGCTGGGACTCGAGCCGCCGGTGCATGGCGTGGATGTGGGCACGATCAGTGATGTGCGCGCCGATCTTGCCATCCCTTCGGCCAAGCGACTGCGCGCCAGCGTGTGCGGCGCGAACGGGTCCACCGGAGCCATGTTGCTCGGCTTTGTGCGCCGCGCGTCCGATGGGACACCCGTGGCGGGTGCGCTGCTCGAGGCAGCGTGGATGGAGTTGCGGATCGACCGGCAGGGGGTCGGCAACCGCCTGCGGCAACGCACGCAGGTCAGCGGCGAGAACGGCTGGTTCGTGTTCTGCGATCTCCCCGCCCCAGGCAATGTCGCATTGCGAGTCGTGGCCGGCGACGACTCACTCGACGCCGTGGAATTCGAGATGGGCGGCGATCCGGTGGAGCGTCGAGAGATCCTGCTCGGTGCCTCCACCGTGCGCGACGTGCGCGACAGCATCCGCCTGGGCGACTCCACCGTGCTGCGCACGCGTCGACTCCGCGTGGGTGACGCGACCATTCGCGGTGCCGTCGTGCGCGCCGACAACGGCAAGCCGCTCGCGAATGCGCAGATCGGCATCGTCAACGGCCCGAGCACGCGCACCAACGAGAAGGGCGAGTGGACGCTCACCGAGGTGCCGCCGGGCACGCGCACGCTGGAAGCGCGGGCCGTCGGTTATTTCCCGATGCGCCTCACCGCCAACCTGCAGCACAACGGCGACGTGCCCATGATCGCCCTCTCGAGCACCAAGAGTGTGCTCGAGACGGTGAAGGTGCGCGCGGCGTACTGGCGCTACGCCGATCTCAAGGGCTTCCGCGAGCGGCACCGGAGTGCAGTCGGCCGTTTCTACACCGAGAAGGACATCGACGCCCGCGCCGCATTGACGACCTCCGACCTGCTGCGCACCATGGCCGGCGTGCTCATCGAGTACGGCGAGGACGGCAACAAGTACTTTTATCAGAAGACGGCGGGTGCGATCGGCTTCGATCGCTGCATCCCCACCGTGTTTCTCAACGGCGCCGCGCTGCGCGACATCGACGCGAGCACGCTCGATACGTTCGTGAATCCCGATCGCATCATCGGGATCGAGATCTATCAGGCCGGCATGGGGCCGGTGGCGTTTCAGGTGGCGATGTCGGGGTGCGGGAGTCTGGTGTTCTGGACGCGGTAGCGCATCCCATGACAGGGGGGCGATGCCCCATTCACCCCGGGATTGCTGCCGTTCATCCTCCCGACACCGCCATTGAGCACGACGCCCGCGCGATGGCGCCGACCCGCCAGCAATTTGGCCGGACCTCCAACCCGGTCATCATGCGTCGCCTAACGGTCCTTGCCGGCAGCTCGCTGTTCCTGCTTTCCGCACAGTCACTCGCTGCGCAGAGCGTCAATGGGCTCGCGTGGATGAGCGGCTGTTGGGAACGCCGCACGCCAACCGGCGCGACTGTCGAGCAGTGGATGAGTCCCGAGGGGGGCACGATGCTCGGCATGAGTCGCACCGTACGTGGCGACAGCACGCGCGAGTGGGAGTTTCTCCGGCTCGCCCCCATCGGGAGTCAGCTTCACTACATCGCCGTACCCAGCGGCCAGCGCGAGACCGC
The DNA here is from genome assembly GCA_039809645.1 of Gemmatimonas sp. Taxonomy (GTDB): domain Bacteria; phylum Gemmatimonadota; class Gemmatimonadetes; order Gemmatimonadales; family Gemmatimonadaceae; genus Gemmatimonas. The sequence continues at coordinate 46,422 of JBDHVK010000006.1, read as the reverse complement.
GTTCGCGGCCGTGCATACCAGCGACACGCTCGCGATCTTCGAGAACGCCGCGCACGACTTTCCCCAACGCATCAGCTATGCGCGCGCCAGCCGGGACTCGCTCATCGCGCGTGTCGGGATGCTGGCGGCCGGAGGTCGCGTAATCACCATCAGCTTTCGTCGCGCGACATGCGGCGGTTCGACACCCTAGTCGGCCCCTGATGCACGACGCGACGCCCTAGCGGACCTCGACACGGGTGATCTCCACGATCACCCGCCCCTCCGCTTTTGCCACGCCGAACTGCACCCCCTCCACCTGGGTCAGATCGAGTGGTCCCATCGTATCGCTCAGAAAGTCGTACGGCTGAAAGGTCGGGTACGGACGCGGCAGCAATACCAACGGCACGCGAGTCAACTCCGACAACGGCACCCGCACCGTGCTGACCTTGCTGTCGAACGTCACGCGCGTGCCAAACGCCGAGCCGTCACGCAGCACCAGCGCGACCTGCACCGGAATCGGTGTCGCCGAGCGGCCGGTGATGAGTAGCGTGTCGCCTTTTTGCGCGATCCCCTCCGGCATCACCGCTCGAAACGCCACGTGCCATGCGACGCTGCCAAAGTCATCGATCGCCATGCGCCAGGCGGCCGGCGTGCTGTTGTAGGCGGGCACAAGTTCGGAGCGGTAGCGCACCCCCTCCATGTAGCCGGGCGTCACCACGCGTGCGAAGTCACGGCCAGCATCGAACACGGCCTTGGCCGACGCGGGCACCCGGTACGACCATGCCTCGCGCGCCGAGTCGTTCTGCGTGAGACGGCGATACGCAGCCTTGGCATTCGCCACGAGCGAATCGGCGGTCGGGGCAGGCGCGTAGTAGTCGCCCAGCCTGCCGCCACGCAGCGCGCGTGACGGCGCGTACGCCGCTGGCTTCGCATTCGCCGTGGTGAGCAGATACACCCCGGGCTTCACCGCGAACGACGCGCTCATGCCGCCCGGCTGCCAGCGATTGCCGCTGTTGAGCGGGCGCAGGCGCACACCGCCCGCGAGCTCCGGCAGCAGGAGCTTCATCGGCTGGGCGCGATGCACGATGCGCGTCACCGCGCGCGCGAGCGTCCCGGTCGTGAACGGATCGATGACCGGGTCGGCATCGGGCATCACCTCGAGGCGCCACACCCCGGGAGCCAGCCGATCGAGAAAGTACGCGCCACGCCCCGCGTACTGCACCAGCGGCGAGGATCCCACGCCGGCGATGTGCCGGAGTGACATCATCGATTCGGGGCGCGTGCTGGTGGTGCCTGTGTGGGCAAAGAGCGTGTCGGACACCAGCTCGCTGCGGCCGATGCCGGTGGCATCGAGCCGCACCCGCGCACCAGGCCAGCCGAAGGACGCGCTCGCCGGATACGTGCCCGCGTCGAAGCCGCGCGGCACATGCCGAAACACCTCGCCGGCAATGAGCAGGCTGATCGCCTTGGCGGGTGTGTAGGCGAGATTGAGAAAGTGCGTCTGGTACTCGGTGTTGCTGTACGCTTCCACCATCGGGTCATAGGCGAACTGTGTTGCCCACTGAAAGCCCGCCGTGCGGAAGGCGCGCGCCATGGCCGGATACATCACCGGGCGCATGACATCGGCGCCGTCGAACTCGTAGATCATGCGCGCCTTGTCGCGACAGAGTGGCTCGCCGGCAAATGGCCCCCCGTAGCGATCCACGTTCGGCAACGGATTGTGCGGCAGCTCGGCGCCCCGCACGAGCCCCGTCGGGTACCACTGGCCGCTCACTCCCTGAATGGTCGCGCCGCACACCGCGGTGGCCTGCTCGGCGCGGAAGTGCTCGGTGATGTTGTAGAAGATCGGCTGCTGTGCGCCGCCGCGACGGGCGGCATCGACGAGCGCGTTGATGTACGCCGTGATGGCGGCGGCCGACATGCCATCGTGATGCGGCTCGTTGAACAGCTCGAACGCCACGATGTTGGGGTCGGCGCCGTACGCCTTGCGGGTGTACGGGTTCACATGCGCGACGAACTGCTCCACGTACCGCCGCTGCGGCGGGAGCGCGCGCGGATTGCTCCCCATTTCATTCTTGGGGTAGCGCGCCGAAAAGCCCGGTTCGACCGGGTCGGGCTCCGGATAGCCACTCCCCCACCAGGCGATGGGGGTGAGGATCGCCTTGATGCCGCGCTGCTCGAGCTTCCAGAGCAGATAGTCGAAGAGATCGAGATGCTCGTTGGCGAGCAGGTTGCCGAGCGTGTCGCTGACCTCGCGGTCCCACACGTGAATGCGGAACGCATCCACCCCCAGTCGCGCGAGATGCGCCACGTCGGCATCGATCGCGGCCTTGTGCTTGACGCCGAGTCGGTCGATCGCGCGATAATCGTAGGCGAAGGGCGCGGCGTAGTTCACGCCGAAGAGCGCGACTTCCGCGTGCGTGGCGGTCCACCGGAACACGCCAGCCGAGTCCACGTAGGTGGGCGACTGGGCGCGGAGTGTGGTCGCGAGCGCTCCCGTGAGCAGTGCGGCGGCGAGGGCGGTGACGAGACGCATGGCAGGATTCTATGCACCCGACGGCTGATTGGCGCGGGTTATACTCCATGCATGCCGACCCTGCTCTCCGTCAACATCGGTCACCTGCAGCCGCTGGAACCCGGCGCCACCAAGCGCAGGGGGATCCACAAGCATCCCGTGGGCGGTCCGATCCTGTGCGATACGCTGGGGCTCGTCGGCGATGCGATCGGGAGCCCGAAGCACCACGGCGGCCCGGATCAGGCGATCTATCTGTACAGCGCCGAGGACTATGCGTGGTGGTCCGCGGAACTGCGGCGCGAGCTGCCTCCGGGCATCTTTGGCGAGAACGCGACCATCAGCGCGTGGTGGGACACCCCACGCGTCGGTGATCGCGTCACCTTCGGCAGCGTGACGCTCGAACTCACCGCGCCGCGCATTCCGTGCGCGACGCTGGCCGGCCGCATGGGGGATCCGCACTTCGTGAAGCGCTTCGCCGCGGCCAACCGCGGCGGCGCCTACGCCCGCGTGATCAGCCCCGGGGTGCTCGAAGCCGGCCTGACGGGTCACGTGACACGCGGCGACGCCGCGTGGCCCGAGATCGATGCGCTCTTCGCCGCCTGGTATCGCACCCCGCGCCGGCGAAGCGAACTGCTGGAATACACAAAGGCCCCTCTCGCTGTCCGGGCGAGAGAGGCCTTCGTGACCTGGGCGGCGTCAGCGGACGAGTAGTCCTGCACGCCACTCGGTGCGTCCTGGCGTCAACGTGAACAGTTGGGCCGTGACGCTTCGGGCAAGGCGCACCGCTACGCGCCCGCCCCACTTCCATTCGTCCTCCTCACGAAAGTGGATGTGTTCCCACGAGGGTCCGACCTCGACGCGCCGATCCAGGAGAGAGAGAGACACGTGGTTGCCATCCCAGAATTGGCCGCGCTCGGTGCCATCCCTGCGGTCGATCGCCTGGACCATCAAGCCTTCACTGACGATGCGTCCATGTTCGATCTGCCATCGCACGGAGCCCGACACGGCGCCGTGATCAACACCCGAGTACCAGCCCACACCGGGCGCAACGAACCCCAGCGAGCCTAGCCCCAAGTGCCACGACACGCCGGTCTGAATCACCGCATTGCGTGATTCCTTCTCCGGCATGCCGAAGTAGTGCGCCTCCACAGCGACCCGCGACCCCAAGGGCACGATGCCGGTCGCCGTGTGGAAGGCGGGGGAAGCCAACGCTTCCCAGCTGAGCCGCGGACGCGCGAACACTTCGTGCGGCGCACCCGCCGCCTCGTTCGAACGTTCCGGTGCATTCACTTTGTCCTGCGCGCGCGACGCTGCGGGACTACTCACCAACAACCACGCGATGATGGGCACGACGGACCGGGGAGTCATGCGTGAGACGATGCGCGCCGGCGCGGAAACGCCGTAGCAGGCTTTGCCTCACATCATGTGGGGAGAGCGAGGAGGGCGAAGGATATGCGCATGAGAATGCGCGATTCAGGCGCCGGCAATCGGATGTCAGAAGTCGGTAACCCCTGCCCACTGATGCCTGAGGGGTGACTCACTTCAGATGTCCGATGACTGACGCAGGACTATCCCAGCTTCGGCCGCTGCACCAGCCAGTCATGCTGCTTCTGGTACTTGTCCGCGACGCTCAGCACGAGATCGTCGAGATAGAGATTCCCTGCGATCTGCGTGCAGATCGGCTGCGCATTGAGCGGCGGCGGCGCCGGACGCGCGCTGTCGCCCCCCGCTCCACCACGGCCGCCGCCACCGCCGCGGCCGCCGAAGTTCTGCTGGCGCACCCCGAAGCCCATCTGCACCACCGCCACCGGATGGCCCGTCTGCGCGTGCACGCCGGTGTCGGCCGCCCCGACGTACACATCGGTGTTCGCGAGATACTTCTGCCACGCCACGATCAGCATCTGCCGACGGCGCTGCGAGTTGATGAAGTCGAACGCGGTGGGCGTGCGCCCTGGCACCCAGCGATTGAGCTGACCGTCGGTCCCCGTGGAGCCCGGCGTGAGCGGATTGGGCGCGGGGGCCGTGGCCGGTGCCCCCGGTGCACCACCCGCTGGCGCCGCACCGCGGCCGCCGTTCCCGCCGGGGCCACCCTGTCGCCCGTAGCGCTCCATCACCTGCGCCATGTCGATCCCCATCTGCTTGGCCTTCCACTGCACATACGCATCGAACGCGGCTGCACTCTCCACGTTGATGCCACCCTGGCTGCCGCTCACCTGCGGCGGATCCGGCAGGTCCACCAGCGTGGCGCCCAACGCCTTCAGGTGATCGGCGAACGCGGTGAACACCGGATCGGGATTGTTCTGCGCCCGCACGCCGAAGCGCACGGTCTTGAAGTCGATGTTGCGCTGGAAGTGAAAGGGCATCGTGATCGTGCCCGGGTCCTTCTCATCGGCACCGTGAATCACGTTGAACACGATCGCCGCATCTTCCACCGTACGCGTGATGGGCCCCACGCGGTCCTGCGACCACGCGAGCACCATGCCGCCGTCGCGACTCACCCGACCAAACGTCGGACGCAGCGCGCTCAACCCGCAGGTGGTCGCCGGGCTCACGATCGAGCCGCTCGTTTCCGTGCCGATGCCGAACGCGACGCAACCCGCCGCCGTGGCCGACGCGGGCCCCGCCGAGGAGCCGCTCGAGCTCTGCGACAGATTCCACGGGTTCTTCGTGCCCCCGCGGAACCAGTTGCCGCCCTGCGCAAACTGGCCGGTGCTGAGCTTCGCGATGAGCACCGCGCCGGCGTCCCGCAGCCGCACGACCACCTCGCTGTCGTGATCGATCACGCGGGTCTCGAAATCGGCCGCGCCCCAGGTGGTGGGCGTCCCCTTCACCGCGAACAGGTCTTTCACGCCATACGGGATGCCGTGCAGTGGCCCCCGATACTTGCCACTCGCCAGCTCCGCATCGCGCTCGGCCGCCTCCTTGAGCGCACGCTCGCGCAGCACGGTCACCGCACACATCAGCGTCGGGTTGTACTTCTCGAGTCGATCGAGATAGAGCGTGGTGAGCTTCACGCTCGAGATCTTCCTGGCGCGGATGGCAGCCGCCAGTCGGTGCATCGGCAGGAAGGCGATGTCTTCTTCATTCGTGGGGAACGCCGCGGCCCCCCACGGCTCGAGCAGAAAGCTCCCCGGCCTGGCCACACCGGCCCCCTTCCACGCGAACGGCTGACGTACAAATGCGCCCGGCCCCTTCTCGCGATACGTCCTTTCGAGCAGTGCCCCCACGCCTCCGGGATACGGCTGGAAGGTCCAGCTCACCGGCTCCATGTTGTCGAGCGGCACCGGCGGCGTGGCCGGCTGCTGCGCACCAAACCCACCACCGCCCCCGCCGCCACCGGCCGGCGGTTGCGCGAGCGCGCGCGCGCCAAAGCCAAAGGTGGTGGCGGCCGCCGCCGCGAGCGACGTGAACACGAACTGCCGGCGATCCACCTCGCTCGCGAATCCACGCTGCTCCGACTCCGCGATCAGACGCCCCTCCTCAGCGTCCAGCAGATCGAGTTCATCGGAGAGACCATCGAAAGGCGTCAGCGACATGCAGCGGCTCCGGGGTGTGGCGTCGAAGGGGCGGGATCCCGTCTGGGGGACCGCCCTATTCAACGCCGCGCTCGCCCATTCCGCTACCGGGATGCGAGATCGCGCCGTCGTGGCGCTACTGATACCCGTAGACCCGCGTGATGCCCGCCTCGACGTGCGTCATCTTCCCCGCCGCCCAGGTCATGTTGCGCTGGCGCTCGCCGGCCGTGAGGGTCACGGAAACCCCGAGCGTCGAGAAGACACCTCGCTCCACGCCGACCGTCTCGACCACCGTGACCCCGTTCAGGTTTGTCGCAACGCCAAACGTCGAGTCGACGTACGCACCACCGCGAAGCAGCGTGATGCTCTCGCGCACCACCCGATAGATCTGCCCGTCCAGTGTGTCACGCCTGGCCGACGGCTCCTTGCCGTTCACCGTCAGCAGGGCATAGCTGCCGTAGATCGTGCTGGGCCCTTCGATGGGACTGTTGATGCAACCGGCGGCCGGCAGGATCGTGAACAGCCACGCCAGGCGGCGCTGAAGGAAGAGTCGCGACATGTGTGGAGTGTGTCCCGATGGGACGAGTGCAGCAACTCGCGCCGCGCACCGCCCATGGGTTCGCCCGTCCTCCCACGCTGGCGCATCTACTGACTTTGCAGTACTTATACCCCATGCTCTGGTTGCCTTCGCGTCACGCCCCCCGTCGGTTCCGGCACTGGTCCGCCCTCGCGACCATGCTGCTCAGCCTGCTGCCTGGTGTGCGGCTTCACGCGCAAGACCTGATGAACACCGGCACCGTCGCCGGCGTGGTGCGCGCCGCGCCCACCAACGTGCCACTCCCCTACGCGGTGCTGGCGATCTCGAGCGTCGGCATCGAACGCTTCTCGGGCGCCGATGGCCGCTATCTGCTCACCCAGGTGCCCGCCGGCACCTATCAGCTGCAGGTCCGGCGCATCGGCTTCGTGCCGCAAACGTTCACCGTCACCGTCACCGCCGGCGCCACCACCACCCTCGATATCGGCCTCGTGCAGGTCCCCGTGCGTCTCACCGCGATGCTGGTGCGCCCCGTGGAACCCTGCCTCAAGCCGGGCCTCCCCGATCCATCGAAGGAACCCGGCATCGCGACGCTCGTGGAGCTGCTGCGCGAAAATGCCGAGACCTATCGCACGCTCGTGCAGCAGCATCCGTACGCGTACGCGATCTATCGCGCGCTCGGCTCCACGCTCAACGACTCGGTCCGCATCACGAACATCGGCGCCGAACGCATCAACGGCATTCGCGCCGTGCGCTACAAGCCCGGCAAGGTGGTCGAGAGCGCACGGGGGCAAAGCACGATGCAGCTCCCCACGGTGCTGGACCTCACCGACAAGGCATTCATCGAGAATCACTGCTTCCACTATCGCGGCACCAGCGTCAACAACGGCGACACCTGGTTTTCGCTCGAGGTTCGCGCCGCCGAGAAGATCAAGGCGCCCGATGTCCACGGCATCTTCTGGCTCGACAGCGCCACGGCGCAGCTGCGACGCATGGAGCTGGAACTCAGCCGACCTGACAAGCTGCCGAGCCAGCTGCGCGACATTCAGGCGGTCGTCGTGCGCACGACCTTTCTGGAGATCGCGCCCGGCCTCTCGGTGGTGGATGACGTGTGCGCGATCAACTTCCTTCGCCCCGGCAAACGCCCGCAGCCGCATCCATTGGAGCTGCAGCACGTCCAGGGCGTAGCGTTCGTAGGCGCCGCCCCCCCAGACGTCGCCCCGCGTCGGGACTTCCCCAATCCCAGCTGGATCGCCGGCGGTCGCCTTCGCCTCGACCAACTCAGCTGCAGCGAGATCGCGAGGTAGCGCTAGACGCCTGCGCCCCCGTGTGCGCCCCACGTATGCGCTCCACGTATGCGCGCCCCCCGTATGCGCCCCACGTATGCGCGCCCCCCGTATGCGCCCCACGTATGCGCGCCCCCCGCATGCGCCCCAAGTATGCGCTCCACGTATGCGCGCTCCCCGTATGCGCCCCCCGTATACGCAGTTCCCCGCCGATTCCATCTCGCATCCCCACCAGCGATTCCCAGGTAGTCCGAAGCAGGGCGAAGTGCAGGGCAGCTCCCCTACACCGGCGCGGCGGACGGCTGACGCCCGAACCGGTGACGAAGCGTCACGTTGCAGAGCGTGCATCGGTCGTCTGCCGATGCGATGTGGCACCCGCCCGGAGCTCGCCATGACCGACTTTTCCCACCCCCATACCATGAAGGCCGCGGTCGCACGCGCCTTCGGTATTCCGCTTGCGATCGACGAGGTGCCGGTGCCATCGCCCGGCCCGCACCAGCTCCTCATTCGGGTGATCGCGAGCGGCGTCTGCCACACCGATGTGCACGCCGCCGATGGGGACTGGGCCGTGCGCCCACTGCTCCCGTTCATTCCCGGACACGAAGCCGTCGGTGACGTGGTCGCGCTCGGGGATGGCGTCTCGGATTTCACCATTGGCGATCGCGTCGGTGTGCCGTGGCTCTTCAGTGCATGCGGGCATTGCGAGTATTGCCAGAGCGGGCGCGAAACGCTGTGCGCATCGCAGCTCAACACCGGCTTCTCGGTGAACGGCGGACACGCCGAGTATCTCGTCGCGAACGCCGACTTCGTCGCGCGCATTCCTGAAGAACTCGATCCGTTCGTCGCCGCACCCGTGCTCTGCGCGGGCGTCACCGTCTACAAGGCGCTCAAGGAAAGCGACACCGTCCCCGGGCAGTGGGTCGCCATCAATGGCGTTGGCGGTCTCGGTCATCTCGCGATTCAGTATGCGCGCGCGATGGGTCGCCGCGTCGTCGCGATCGACGTGGCCGATGACAAGCTCGCTCTCGCCGCCTCGTACGGCGCCGAGCTGTGCGTCAATGCACGCCGGGAAGATCCGGTCACACTCGTCCAGCAGGAGACGGGCGGCGTGCACGCGGTGCTCGTGACCGCCGCCGAGCGCGATGCGTTCGATTACGCGCTGGGGCTGCTGCGCCGCGGTGGCACCTGTGTGCTCGTTGGCCTGCCGCCGGGCGAGTTCCCGGTGCCGATCTTCCCGGTCGTCCTCAAGCGCCTTACGATTCGCGGATCGGTGGTGGGTGCCCGCACGGACCTCCACGAAGCCCTCGACTTCGCGGCCCGCGGCCTCATTCGCGTGACGCGCGAAGTCCGCAAACTGGAGGAGATCAACGACGTGTTTGCCGATCTGCGTGCCGGTCGCATCACAGGTCGGGTCGTTCTCGATCTCCGGCGGCAGCTGCCGCAGGGCAAGGCGCGCAACGAGGCGCGGGAGACGTCCGCCGTCTGACCGCACGCGCTCCCGCCCCGCTGCTCTGCTTCGTTCACGGCCTCGGACGGTCCGCCCGCGATTTCGACGCCATACGCGACGCGCTGGAAGACACGTGGTCGTGTGTGGCGGTCGACCTCCCCCACCACGGCACCGCCGCGCCGGTCACGGCGGCAAGCGCGCCGGCGACGCTCGCCGCGTTTGCCGCCGCCGTCGCGCACGCCGTCGGGCGCGCCCTCGAGGAGCGCCACGCCGAGCACGTCGTGCTCGTGGGTCACTCGCTCGGCGCTGCCGTGTGCGTCGAGGCGGCGCGTCTGCTCGGACCACGCGTGGAGCACGTGATCGCGCTCGACGCCCTGCTCAATCCCCGCGTGTATCCGCGCCAGGCGCCCGCCGTGGTGGCGGTGTCGCGGGTGATGAGCCGCGTGCTGCATCCCCTCATGGCGCGACTGCTCGCCCGTGCCCTCCTGCCGGCACCGCGTGACCCCGCGCTCCTGGACGATGTCGTGCGCGGCTTGCTCCGGTTGCCGGCGCGCATCGCGGCCGACGCGTCAGCAGATCTGGCGGCATGGGATCGCGATGCGGCCTTGCAGACGTGTACGGCGCGCGTGACGCTGATTCCGGCCGCGCGCTTCTTTCGCACGAAGGCCTACGCGACGCTGGCGTCGCGTTGCGCGCTGGCCGGTCCCGTCGTCGGCAGTCATTTCTTCCTGCGGGAACGCCCGGGCGAGACCGCAGCGCTGCTCCGTACGATTCTCTCCGCGCCGCACGACACCGCGTTCGCGTCATCGCCGTAATTGCGCCTGCCGGTGGGACGTCCTATCGCCCCTGTGGTATGCGATCCCTTCAGCGTGGACTGGCCAGCGCACTGGCGTTGGCGACGGGCGTGTTGCTTTCGTGCGCGAAGCCCGCGCCGCCCATGCTGCGAGTGGGGCTGATCGGCGTCTTTGAAGGATCCGCCAGGGACTTCTCCGGTCTGCCGGCGCAGCGCGGCGCGCAGTTGGCCGTGGAGGAGCTGAACAGCGCCGGTGGCGTGAACATCGGCGGGGTCCGCCACCGCGTGGTGCTCACCGAGAAGCAGATCGCGCCGCGTACCGACGCGGCGGCCGCCGCGGCACGAAGCCTGATCAATATCGATTCGGTGGACGTGATCATCGGCCCGCAGTTCAGCAACCTGGCCGTCGCCGCCAGCGCCGTGGCCGAAGCCGCGTCGGTCCCGCTCATCGCACCGATGGCCTCCGGGCCAGCGGTCACCGAGGGTCGGCAGTTCACCACGCGCCTCGCGTTTGTCGATCCGCTCCAGGGGGAGGTCCTCGCCCGCTTCGCCTACGATTCCCTCAAGGTCCGTCGCGCGGCGGCGCTCTTCAACGTGGCCAGCTCGTACGGCCGCGATATCGTGCGACTCTTCAGCAGCACCTTCAGCACGGTCGGTGGCACGTTCACCGACTCGGTGTCCTTCAATGCCGATGCGCCCGGTGAGTTGCCGGCCGCACTCCGGCAGGTGCTCAAGGGGCGCACCGATGCGATCCTGCTGCCGAACTTCGTCTCGAAAGACTCGATGCAGCCGCGCCAGCTGCGGGCGATGGGCTACACCGGGCGGTTTCTCGGCAGCGATGGCTGGGATGCCACGGCCATCAAGGATCGGTCGGCGATCGTCGGCGTGATCATCGTGGGCAACTTCGACAAGCGTGACGCGCGGCCGGCGCTGACGGCGTTCAGCGCGCTCTGGCGGCAGCATTATCCGAATGACCCGCTGCGAGCCACGGCCGCTGCGACGTACGACGCGGTCAGGATCGTGGCCGATGCCGCCATGGCGGCCGGTACCACCGACGGGCCGTCACTGGCCGGCGCCATTCGCGCGCCCCGCATCGTCGAAGGAGCGCTTGCCACGTACCGCTTCAACGGCTCCGGCGACCCCACGCGCGGTGCGGTCCTGCTCGAGGTCCGCGCCGACTCGGCCATCCTGCGCGCCACCGCTGCCGTCAACCGGTGAGCGAGATCCCGGCCCGTCGGACACTCGCGACGCGGCTGGCCGCCGCCGTCGTGGCGCTGGGCAGTGCGTTCGTGCTGATCGGCGGCATCCTGTCCTACCGATCGGCCTCGGCGACGCTGCGCGCACGCCTGCTGGCACAGCTCGAAGCCGACGTGGTCGACGGCGCGGACCACCTTTCCGAGTGGCTCGTCCGGCAACGGGATGCGCTGCTCGTGAATGCGCAGGCGTACAGCCACATGGTCAGGTATTTGCCGTCTCGCCCAGACTCCGCCGCGCTCGAGACGCTACCGCAGGACTTGCTCGCGACCGAGGAGATCCAGCTCATTGGCGTTCCATCGGGTCGAGTGATGCGCTCCTCGAATCTGAAGGCCATCGGGACGTACGCCCAGGATGAGCTCTTCTATCGGGAGGGGCGCTCGGGCGCGTACATCCAGAGCATCTACTACAGCGGCAACACCGGACGACCGCGACTCACGATCGCTGCGCCAATCAGAGCGCCAGGCGACACGACCGTCCGCGCGGTCCTCGCTGCCCATCTGGATCTTTCGCTGTTCGAGAATGCCATTGGCCGGCAGATCACGGACACACAGGCGAAGGGCTCCATCGCGCCGGTCGAAGCGTATCTCGTCAACCGTGACGCTGACTTCGTGTCGGCGAATCGCTTTGGACGTCTCGGCGTGAAACGCGGGGTGCACAGTTTGGCCATCGATCGGGCGCGCGCGGGTGGTTCGGGCGCCGCGCTGTACGAGAACTACGCAGGCCAACCCGTGATCGGTGCCTGGCGATGGATCCCCGGCTTGCAGCTCGCCCTCATCGTGGAGTCGCCGCAGGACGCCGCCTTCGCCCCCGCGCGACAGCTGCTGCTCAACACGTTGCTCGTGGGGCTGCTGGGCGCCGTCGTACTGGCCTGGGGCCTCATTGCGGTGACGCGCCGTTTCACCACGCCGGTGATGCTGGTAGCGAATGCAGCCTCGCGCGTCGCCGGCGGCGACTTCAGCGTCACCGTGCCCGCCAGCGGCGACGACGAGGCCGCGCAGCTCGGCCGCGCCTTCAACACGATGACCGGTCGGCTGCAGGCCGTGTACGCCTCGCTCGAAGCGCAGGTCGCGGCCACGCGCGACGCGCTCGAGGAAGTGCGCCGCAACCGCGAACTGCTGCGCGACCTGCTCGACAACACCGCCGTCGTCGTGCTCGTGCTCGATCTCGACGGAACCATCCGGCTCGCCAATCGTCGCGCCGCGGACCTGGCAGGACTCGCCGAGTCCGAGGCGATGGGTCGCACGCTCGTGTCACTGTACGGCGCCTCGGCGCGGCCACTCGAACAGCTGCTCACCCGGGCCCGCGAGCGTCATCTCTCGGTCGAGCAGGAAATGGAGCTGGTGACCACCGATGGCAGTCACGGGTGGCAGGTGATCTGCTTCCCACTCACACGAGACACCGGTGAGACATACGCCTACGGTATCGTCGGCACCGACCTCACCGAGCGTGCGCGCGCCGAGGCGGAGCGCCGGGCGCGCGATGCCAGCGTGCAGCAGGCGCAGAAGCTCGAAAGTCTGGGTGTCATGGCCGGCGGGATCGCCCACGACTTCAACAACATCCTCGGCGCCATCATCGGCAACGCCGAACTCGCACACGAGGTCTTGTCGACGCCACCCACGGATATCGACGAGGCCGTGGGAGCACTCGAGCGCATCAACAGCGCCGGCCGACGCGCGGCCGAGCTCACGCGTCAGATGCTCGCGTACGCTGGCCGCGCGAGCCTGCGTCGCGACGTGGTCGACCTCCGCCAGGTCATCGGCGATATCGTACCCATCGTGCGCGCCTCACAGTCCAAGAAGGTTCGCATCGAGGTGACGCCGATGCCGCAGCCGCTGTGGGTGGCGTGTGATCCATCGCAGCTGTCGCAGGTGGTGCTCAACCTGCTGACGAATGCGGCCGAGGCGATCGACGACGCGAGCGGCACGGTCACGCTCGAGGCGGTGCACGCGCCTCCACCCGCCGATGGCGCGGAGGAACCGTGGATTCGCATCTCGATCATCGATACGGGCCCGGGCATTCCGGCCGAAATGCAATCGCGCATCTTCGACCCCTTCTTCTCCACGAAGGAATCGGGTCGCGGCCTCGGCTTGAGCGCGGTGCGAGGGATCATCCGTTCGCTCGGCGGCACTCTCCAGCTCGAATCCGAACCGGGGCGGACGCGCTTCGACATTTGCCTGCGCGCCGAGGCGGCCGCTGAGCGTCCCGTGACCAGTGAACCCGTGGCGCCGCGTGATCTGGCCGGAACGCTGCTCGTGATCGATGACGAGATGCTCATCCGTCAACTTGTCGTCCGCATCGCGCAGCGCATGGGCCTGCATGTCCTGGAAGCCGATGACGGCGAGACGGGGCTGCGGCTCTTCTTCGAGCACGCACCCGAGATCTCGGCGATCATGCTCGACCTCACGATGCCGGGCATGAATGGCGCCGAGGTGCTGGCGCATATCCGTCACACGCACCCGCACGTGCCGGTGATCGTGATGAGCGGCTATGACGCCGACGATGCGCTGGCCACGATCGGGGATGATAGCGCGGTGACGTTTCTGCAGAAGCCGTTTGCGCCGGACGTGCTTCGCGGGCGCATTACCAATGCGCTGCGGCCGCACGCCGCGTAGCCAACCCTTTTGGCATCAACGGCGTCCTACTCGTCATGTCGCACCCTCTCGCGAATCTGACGCGCCGCACCCGCCAGCTGCTCGCCGCCGCTGCCCCGCTGGTCGGCGGTGCCGCCGCGCTGCACGCCCAGACGTCTGGCGTAGCCGACGTCCACTTCCATCATCTCGGCGAGTCGGCCACCACCGCCAGTCTCGCCGCCATGGACTCCATGGGCGTTCGGCTTGCGGTGGTGATGGGCACTCCGGACCAGTTGCGAGCCATCACGGCGCCGCCAAACATGAAGCTCGTGCGTGCGCTGACGCTCCCGTGCCCTGGCGGTCGCATGCCGAACTCCGGGGTCGTCTGCTACGCTGGTGATGCCGCGTGGCCGTCGGTTGACAGCATCCGGCGCTGGGTTCGCGAGGGTGTCGTGGACATGCTGGGCGAGGTCAACACCCCTTATGCGGGCATCGGCAGCGACGATGCCCGACTCGAACCCTATCTGGCCCTGGCGGAGGAGCTCGACCTGCCGGTAGCCCTCCATCTTGGTGTGGGGCCGCCCGGTGTGGCCTACAGCGACTCACGATTCCCGCCGCGGAAATCGCCCCAGTACAGCGGAGTGGCCGGCGACCCGCGTCTGCTCGAACCCGTGCTCGTGCGCCACCCCAGGCTGCGTGTGTATGTGGCGCATGCGGCGTGGCCGTTTCGGGACGCGATGCTGTACATGCTCTACATGCATCCGCAGCTGCACGTCGACGTATCGGTGCTGCAGTACGGGATTCCGCGCGCGGCCTATGCGGCCTATCTGCGTGATCTGGTGGATGCCGGATTTGCCTCGCGCATCATGTACGGTTCCGACGGCAACGCGCGTCGCGTTCGCGAGGGAATCGACGCCATCGACAGCATGCCGTTCCTTACACCCGATCAGCGACGGGCCATCCTCGGCGAGACGGCGGCGCGCTTCTTTCGACGGTAGCGCGCGCCGCCGGCCCGCCGTTACCTGGCCAGGCGGAACGCATACGGCAGCTGAATGAGCTGGCGAACAGCGCGCCCATCCTTCACCGCCGGATCCCATCGCGTGTTCTGCACGGCCGCGCGCACCGCGTCGACGAACTCCGCTCGGTCCGTCTTGGCGACCTTGAAGGTGTTCATGTCCGGCGTGCCGTCGGCGTTCACGACCACCATGATCTGCAGGTCGCCCTCCACCCGCGCCTCGCGCAGCGCCGCTGGGTAGACCGGTGCCGGTGCGTTCGGCAGCATCCGCGCCTCGTGATCTCCGGGGTTTGGCGCGGGCGACGCCGCCGGTGATGTTGCGGGTACGGACGTGGACGATGCCGGCGGTGCGCCCTTCGCGAGGTTGAACACGAACGGCTGCTGCAGGAGCTGCTTCACCGGTCTTCCCTTCACTCTCGCCGGTTCGAATTCCATGGCCACGAGAGCCTCGCGCACCGACGCCGTGAAGTCGTCGTGATCGCTCTTGAGCACCTTGAATGTGGCCATATCCGCCCGTCCATCCGTGCCAACGACGAACTGCGCCAGTACGAGCCCCTCGACCTTGGCCGCCCGCAGGGCGTCCGGATAGCGCGGGCCCTTCGCGCCCGCCTTCATCGTCACCGCGTTGTCCACCTGGAAGTCGAACCACGGCGCGTTGGCCCGGGCGGCCGAGTCTGCGCTCGACGGACGTGGCGACGGCGACGCGTCCGGTTGCGCCTGCTGCTGCGACTGCGGCTGCGCCTGCGGCTGCGGCCGTTGCTGGGGCGCCGGACCGGCGAGGTTGCCCGCGATCGGGCGCGAGCAGGCCGCCGCGAACACGCCAAGTGCCATCGCACCGGCAAGGGCCCGCTGCAGCGCCGGTCGAGCGTAGGAGTCGTGCGTCATGGCCGAGATTCTCCGCGAAAGATGTGAGGGCAGATGCGCGAGCGCGGGCGCAATGCGAATGGGAACGGCGCGTTGGACAATGAAGAGGAGCAACCGTGCGTACGCCGTGCGCCGCTCGGGAAAGGCCGAGAGGGTGCGGGCGTCGCAGTCCACTTCCATCGCGAGCCGCAACCGGTGCGCCAGGATCCACACCGTCGGGTTCCACGGTACGAGCGTGGTGCTGAGCACCGCCAACCACACCAGCCACGAATCGCGACCGTCGCAGTGCTCACGTTCATGTCGCAGCACGAGTGCCTGCAGCGGCGCGTCGAGCTCGAGCACCCAGCGCGGAATCACCACGCGCGGGCGCCACACGCCGAACACCGCGGGGCCCACCGACTCGCTCACGAGCACTGAGTCTCCGAGCACCTGCGCCGGTTCCGCCACGCGCACCGCGCGATGCAGTCGCCACAGCGCCCGCAACAGCTGGCCGAGTAGGACGACGGCGAGCGCCAGCCACAGGAAGAGCAGGAACGCGTCGCCATGCGACGACCACCAGGCGCGGACGACATCGCGCCAGGATTCCGGCGCCGCGACCACCGCCGTCGCCCCGTTCATGAGTGCTCCCGTCCCAGCGCTTACCAACGGCGCCGGTCGGGTGAGCCACACCATCGCCGCGAGCGGCCACGTGACCGTGACCCCGAGCGCCACCGCCCATACGCCGCGCGTCGAGCGCCGGCCGATGCGCTGCACCCGCTCCACCGCCAGCGCGCCGCCCGCGAGCAGCGCACCGAACGCGACGGCCGCCAGCATCCAGCGGGACACGTCGAAGGAGGCCCAGTCGGACGTCATCGCGCCCCCTTCTTCGACTTGGCCGTACCGCGCGACGCTTCGCCGTTGCCCGCCGATCCCCGTAGCTGCTTCGCCAGCGCCTGCAGCTCTTCGCCGCTCACGCCGTGATCGCGCACCAGCTGCGCCAGCAGCGCCTGCGGTGATCCGTCGAAGAAGCCGTCGAGCAGCCGGGACAGCGCACCGCGTCGCGCCGCCTGCTGTTCGATGACCGGGAAGTAGCGGTGCCCCCGTCCCTCCTCCTCGCGGCGCAGGCATTGCTTCGCCTCGAGATTACGGAGAATGGTGAGGATCGTGGTGTACGCCAGCGGCTCGCCGAGGTGAGCGAGCACCTCGCTCACGGTGCCGGAGCCGAGCTCCCACAGCGCGGCCATGACGTCGAGCTCTCGTTCGCCCAGCGGGGCGCCTGACTGTGGTTCGCTCATGCGGGCTCCTCTTGGTTTGTACTATGTGATTAGTACTATTTGCTTAGTAGCAAGATCTGTCAAGGGGTGAATGGTGCGCGGCGTCGGCTGCGCCGCCGCCGCTCCTATTCTGGTCAGTCAGGAGTCGGGAGATCCTGGTCGGGAGTCTGGCGATCTGAGATCCGGATCTGAGCGCTGGGATCTGAGCCGCTTGAGTCACTTGAGACCCTTGGGAAAAGGACGGCTCTCACGTCTCAAGAATCTCAGCGGTCTCATGCGTCGCTGATCTCAGATCGCTGTTCTCAGATCGCTGATCTAGATCTCAGATCTCCCGACTCCTGACCAGGATCTCCAGACTCCTGACTGACCAGAATCAAGAGGGGCGTCGGCGCAGCCGACGCCCCAATCCATAGATTCGTCTCGCGGTCTCAGCGACTCGTCTCTCAGCTCCCGGCTCTCCCATCTCAAACCCATGCTCTACCGCCTGGCCCTCCTCGTCGCCCTCTCGGCGGCCCCGCTCGCCGCCCAAGCCCCTTGCGTCACCGCCACCCAGTCCTGCGAGCGCTGGCTGACCTGGGGCGCCGGCCCGCAGCGCACCAAGGTCTACGGCACGTACGCGCTCGACAAAGCCAACCCCAAGCTGACGCGCGCCCTGATCATGGTGCACGGCGCCGGGCGCAACGCCGATCACTACTTCGAGACCAGCATCGCCGCCGCCTTCCTTGCCGGCGCGCTCGACAACACGATGGTCCTCGCCCCGCGCTTCGCCGCGCGCACCGACACGGTGTCCGCGAACGAGATCCTGTGGCCGGAAGGTGGCACCTCCTGGCGCGCCGGCGGCGTCTCGCCCACACTCGCGACTGCCAACAGCTTCGACGTCGCCGATCAGCTCGTGAAGATCCTCGCCGACAAGAAGCGATTCCCGAACCTCAAGCACATCGTCGTCGCCGGACACTCGGCCGGCGGGCAGTACGCCACGCGCTATGCGATGGCGAGCAAGGTGCACGACACACCGGGAGTGTCCATCAGCTACGTCGTCGCGAATCCGTCGAGCTATGCGTGGCCCACGACCGATCGCCCGCTCCCCGTCGGCAACGGCAACCCCGAGGGCGCCGACAAGGAAGCGCTTGGGCCGAACGGCGAGAAGGTGAACGGCGACTTCCAGTTCGGCCCGTTCGACGCGACGAAGGCGCCCAACTACAACAAGTGGCCCGCCGGCCTCGACGAGCTGCAGGGGTACGTGAAGGACATGAGCAAGGACCAGCTCATCAGGAACCTCGTCTCGCGCCCCACCACCTACCTGCTCGGGCAGGTCGACGTGCTCCCGCTCGGCGGCTTCGACTCGAGCGCCAACGCCATGGCGCAGGGCCCCACGCGGCGCGCGCGCGGCGAGGCGTTCTTCAAGTACCTCACCGACAAGTACGGCGCGAAGCACAACGCCATCATCGTGTCGGAGTGCGGGCACAACGATCGCTGCGTCTACACGACCAACGTCGTGTTCCCGGTCATCTTCCCCAAGTAAGACACCTTTCGCACCATGAGCGACTCCCCTGCCGGCTCGCCCCGCGAGGCGAGCCGGACCGCCATCGCGGTCGCCATGGCGCGCGCGGCGCATCGTCGGCTCGACCCGCCACCGTATCTCCTCGACGATCCCATCGCCGAGCAGTTGCTCGGCGATGCCCTCGTCCAACGCATCCAGGACAACGCCGACATGCACGACGAGCCGTTGGCGCGCGGCCTGCGCGCGCATGTGCTGCTGCGCTCGCGCGTCGCCGAGGAGACGCTGCAGGCAGCGGCACGGCAGGGCGTGGTGCAGTACGTCGTGCTCGGCGCTGGCCTCGACACCTTCGCGTGGCGGCAGCCCGCATGGGCGCAATCGCTCACGATCTATGAAGTTGATCATCCTGGTTCGCAGGCCGACAAGCAGCAGCGCCTCGCCCGGGCGAAGCTCGCGACGCCGTCCAACCTGCACTGGGCGGCGATCGACTTCGAGCACGAATCGCTCGCGCACGGCCTGGATCGCCACGGGGTGCGCCGCGATGCGCCTCTCGTCGCGTCCATGCTCGGTGTGAGCATGTATCTCACCCCGGAGGACGTGCGGCGCACGCTCGCCGCCATTGCCGCGTATCCGTCCGGCACGACGTTGGTGATGACCTATGCGTCCACCGACGACCCCACCGGCGCCAGCGCGAAGCTCGCGCAGGGCGCCGCGATGATTGGCGAGCCCTGGCGCAGTCGGTACTCGATGGACGAACTCGACGCCGAGCTCGCGGCGGCGGGATTCCGCGAACGGATCTTCCCCACGACCGAAGATCTGGCGCCATACTTTGCCAATCAGGCCGTGCTGCAGCCGCCCGTCCGCCCCACGATCGTCATTGCGACCGTCTGACCACCCCTCCACCATGTCGCTCTCGCTGCACGCCACCCGTCGCATGCCGCTTCCCATCACCACGCTCTATCGGGCGTGGGCCGGCGGCTTTTCGTACTGGTTCGCCGAGCCCGGCACGCAACGCGGCATGGTCGCTGTGGGTGAGCCGTTCTTCTTTGAAGTCGTGCCACGCGATGCGCAGGGCGCGGTGATGGGGCGACATCCCCACTACGGCCGCTACCTCGCGCTCGAGCCGGAGCGCCGCGTACAGTTCACCTGGTTCACGCGAGGCACCGGCGTCGAGACGACGATCACCGTGGAGCTCACCCCCGATGGCGACGGCACGCACGTCGCGCTGACGCACGAGGGGTTCGCCACCGAAGAGTCACGTGATAATCACGCGAACGCCTGGACGCACGTGCTCGCGGCGCAGGAGCGAAATCTGCTGGCGTTAGGCCAGGCCGGCATCCCGGCGAGCGCGCTCGCGACCAACCGCTCCATTCCGCACGCGACGTTCATTCCAGTGCGCAGCTATCCGGATCTCGCCATCGCGACGCGCTTCCTGTGCGAGGTGCTCGGCGCGCGTGAACACCTCGTGATCGGCGATCATCGCGTGCAGTTCACGCTCGGCAACGGCGCCATGGTCGCCGCGCACTGGAGCCCCGAGGCAAACCCCGCCGGCGGACGCCCACCCGCGACGCTCATGGTGCGCGTCGCTGACCTCGACACGGTGTGGACGCGCGCGCTGGCGATGGGCGCCACGGCGGTGACGGAGCCCGCCGACCACCCGTACGGCGAGCGACAGGCGGTGCTCAAGGATCCCGCCGGCCACTCGTGGACGCTCACGCAAACCATTGCCGACATCGACCCGGCGACCTGGGGCGGAACCCTGCGCTGACGGAGAGGCGTCAGGGCGTCTTTTTCGTCCACCGATTGGCGTCGCGCGTCTCGACCTTCTGCATCATCCGGTCGAACGCCTCGTCCATATCGATCCCTTCGCGGTTTGCCATGCAGATCAGGACGAACAGGATGTCCGCCATCTCCATCGCGAGATCGGCATCCGGTTCGTCCTTCTTCTTGGGCTTCTGCCCGAAGCGATGATTCACCTCGCGCGCGAACTCCCCCACCTCTTCGGTGAGCCGCGCAAGGTTGGTGAGGGGATGGAAGTAGCCTTCCTCGAACTGGCTGATCCAGCGGTCGACGCGCTGCTGATACGTGGCGAATGGCATGCCGAACGCTACGCGTGCCGGCGCTTCGCTACAACAGGGTGCCCAGCGTAACGGCCCCGCTCCCCTGATGCAGCACGGCGATGGTGCGCTGATCAGTCGTCACGGCCATCTGGTGCACCGGCGCTTCCAGATCTGCGCGCGCCTCCACCTTGAGCGATTCGTCCGTACAGGACACCATCGCGAGCCCCTGCATTCCGGCGTTGACCAGTACGCGACGGTCGTCCACTGCATGCAGTGAACGCACCGTCGTGGCACACTGGCCGCAGTTCGCGCCCGCCTTCGCGCCGACGGGCACCTGCTGCAGGTAGCCCATCCCCCCGAGGAGCACGCGCGAGCCATTCGCCCGCACGAGGCACGCACTCGCCTTGCGCTCGAGCTTCGCAAGCGTCGTCGCCTTGCCGAATCCGTCGGGCGTCAACGCGTGCTGGGTGAAGTCGCCGGCGTTGTCGCCGTAGAAGAGCAACGGCTCCGATGGATGCGCCGCAAAGGTGAGCGCGCCCTTCCCCCGCGTGCGCGTCTCGGCCTGCACCGTGAACGGACCATCGGGCGAAATGCGCGCCACGCGCCCACACCGGAGCGCCAGCCACGACCCCGTGGCCGGATGCTCCACCAGCTGGCCGTAATCGGGGAGAAACACGAAGTGACGCAGCAGGTCACCGCTTACCGGCTCGTGTGCAGTCGCGTCGATCAGCGTATGCATCGATGGAAGGCGAAAGGCGTTCCAGCCGAGCGAGAGCACATCGGCCAGGAGTACTTCCGGAATCGGAAGCGTGAGTGGATGCTCGCCACGCGCGACCGGCACCGGCGACGACCCGTCCGGAGACACCGTCCACGCGGCCTGCGCGTCACCTACCACGAACACACCCGCCTGCGGTGCGTAGCGAATCCAGTGCGTCGCGCTGCTGAGTGATAGAGAGTACCGAGCGATCGCAGTAAGCATCGCGCCTACCGCGGGACGCGCGCCGCCGCGTCGTCTGCCGCACGCTCGGCGCGGATCTGCTCGAGTGCCGCCGCGTACGCCCGTCGCGTCGGGAGGACCATGACGACCGAGACCAGCGCGAGTACGGCCATCACCGCGAACCCCGGTGATCGCGGTGCGAGCGAGTCCGTCCCGCGCCAGACCAGCAGCATCAGCAGCAACCCCTGCCCCGCCAGCGTCACCTGCGCCATGGTGGCCCAGCTCTTCACGAGCGGGGCGGCGAAGATCACCGACACGGCCGCCGCACCTCCGACGACGGCGATGGCGAGCGCGGCCAGCAACACGGTCCACGTCAGTGGTACACCACCCCGACCTCGACTCCACGCGAGGGCGAGCAGCGCAAGCAAGTAGAGCACGAGACTCGGAACCAGCAGTGACCGCGCCAGACCACCGCCCGCGCTGTCGCCGGAGACGGCATCATGCGCGCACACGAGCGCACTGAGCCACGTGAGCGCTGCCAGCACCACGATGAGGAGACTCATCAGCCGAGACATTTCACGGGGAGCACGCGCATATTGAGAGGGAATTCAGTGTGACGCCGACCGCTGCGTTCTGAATTGCACCCTGCTCGTCCTCCCCGCAAGCCAGAGTGTCATGTTCCCGTTTCTCCGTCGTTTCGCCAGCGGTGCCATCGCGTCCCTGCTCGCTGCACCGGTCGGTGCGCAGCCCGGGGTGATTCCCCACAGCGTCTGGCAGGCCAAGCCGCCGCTCGGCGTTTCCGCCGACGCCGCGCGTCGCAACAAGAAGGCGGGCGACTCGCTGAGCTTCCATGACATCACGGTGACGGTGCTGGCCACCATGGTCGACTCGAGCGGCGCCAAGCCGGTCGATGTCGCACGCGTCCGACTGGCGGTTCCCGGCACGAATGCGGTGCGCGAGATCCGCGAAGGCTCGGCGTTCAACTGGCAGGGCTACCATGTCGCCGTGGTCGCGGTGTACGGCCCTGGCGAGCTGGGCGCCGGGCTCGTCGCGCTCGAGATCGCCACGGTCGCCTCGCTGCCGCCGGCCATCGCCAACAGCGACAGCGCCGGTGGCGCGGCGATGCGGCTCCGCATTCCGCATCAGATCACTCATGTGACGCTGCATCACACGGGCGATACGAAGCCACTCACCCGTGCCGACGACCCCGCGCAGCGCCTGCGGAACCTGCAGGAGTGGGGTGCCCGCGATCGCAACTGGTGGGATGTGCCGTATCACTTCCTGCTCGATCTCGACGGCCGCGCGTTCGAAGGGCGCGACTATCACTTCATGGGCGAGACCAACACCACGTACGACCCCAGCGGGCACTTCCTCATCAGCATGATCGGCAACTACGACGTGCAGGAGCCGAGCCAGCAGCAGCTGGAAAAGATCGCGGACCTGATGGCGTGGGCGCTCAAGGAGTACAAGCTGCCGATTGATCGGATTGGTGGGCACTACATGTACGCGGATACCGGGTGCCCCGGGAAGTATCTGCGGCCGTACATCGAGAACGGGACACTGAAGCGAATGGTCGCCGAGCGCCTGTCTCGGTAGTTGATCAGGTTTCTGACGTCGGAGCCCCGATCGGGCATCAGAACTCTGTCTCGCCGTCGGGCGTCTTCGTCTGAACTCGGGACTCGGGACTCAGAAGTCTGACCGACATCAGAGTCCCGAATTCCGACGCGGATATCAGACGGCGAGCCCGAACTCCGAAACCTGATCGGGGCTCAGAATTCAGAACTCTGATCAGAAAACGCGAAGCCCGCGCACCATCCCCATCGTGCTATGCGGCTTCCCATCCTTCTCCAGCGTGCAGATCAGCACATAATCGCGCCCCGCCTCCAGCGTGACCTGTAGCTCCGCCTCGACCGTTTCACCGACCGCCGTATACAGCAGCCCCTCCCCGGGATCATAGAGTCCCGCCACTTCCGCGCCGGCGAGTTCCACGCGCAGCACGGAATCGAGCGACACGCCACGCTTCACGCGTCCGATGGCTACCTCATGCGGCACGGTGCCATCGCTGCGGAACGCAAAGCGCGTGGGGCCCGCCGGCAGCGAATCGGGTGACTCGAGTGCGAAGTCATGCCCGACGATCTGCACCACGGGCGCCTCCACCGGCTTCTCCGCCGGCGCGACCGCGCACGCAGTCGTCAGCGCCAGCATCCACACCGCGGTGCGCTTCATTGCACCGTCACCAGCTTGAACATCCCCAGTGTGTTGTGCTTGGGCGCGCCCGCCGAGTCGGCGAACTGGCACACGATCGCCCAGTGTTCACCGCTCTTGAAGTCGAGGCGCAGCGACACGACGTCATTGCGTTCGCCCGGCTCCGCGAACAGCACGGCACTTCCCGATGAGCGCAGCGGGTTCGTTCGCGCGCCCTTCGTCAGCGAGTCCGCGACCTCGCGTATGGAGACGCCGTCCTTGAGGCGAACGAACACCAGTTCGTGTCGATGCCGCCCGCGGTTCTCGAAGGTCACGAGCGCCGGCCCGGCAGGCACCGTATCCGGCGCCGTGAAGGCGTAGTCGAGGCCCTCAATGTGCAGCGCCCTCGGCACGGCAGGCGCCGGCGCTTGTCGCGCGCAGGCGAGCACGAGCATGAGCAGGGTGGGAGTGAGGCGCATGCGCGAATCTGGGTCAGCGCCGCTGCAACCGATAGATCACGACCGAAACGACACCATCGTTGTCCGTCTCGCGCATCGCGACGCGATCCGCCCCGAACGCAAGCGGGACACGGTTGCCACTCCAGGTAAAGCGACCCACGATGGCGCCGTCGGCACGAAAGGCCGTCGCGCCGCCGTTTGAATCAGTTGGCCCGCGTCCATCAACGACCCACAGCAGGCCGTTGAGGGCGGTGAGCAGCGCGTCATAGGGCGGCAGCGAGTCCGCTGCTGGCGGGAGCGGCCGCCGCTGTGCGCCGAGCATGCCACCAAGTCCTCCCTCCGTGCCGGAGCCGCCGGCCATCGCCAGCAGCTGCGCGCGCGCCGCCTCACGCATGGCCGTCGTCACGGCGCGACGAGTATGCGGCACGCGAACGTGATAGCGCGACGCCCCATCCGCACCGATGACCTCGAGGGCGTATCCGTTGCCATCGCCGAGGACCACGAGCGAATCCCACGCCGCTACCTGTCCCATACGCGAGAAGACGACGGGCTGCGGCACCGGGCCCGGCTTCTCACGACTCGGGTACGCATCGAAGTCAAAGTCGGGAAGCGAGCCAATGCGCTGCATGGCGGTCCCCTTGGGCGTGACCACCCAGACGTCCGAGAGCGGCCGCGATGGTACTTTCATGCGCGGTAGCGCGAACGCTGCAGTGCGCGTCACCAGCGCTCCCGTGCGCAGCGCCCCGATCATCCACAGCTCGAGATGAGTGGACGACGGGACAGCAACACTCCGCGCGAAGCCGCGCGTGGTAAACCAGCTGATCCGCGACGGCGATCCATCAATGACCACCAGCGTGTCCCCTCGCAGTTGCGCGAGCCCACTCGGCGCAATCAACTCACCCGGGCCACTCCCCGACCGCGCGAGCGAGCGCACGAACTGTCCGTTCGCCGCGAAGTGATGCAGAAAATTCCTGCCAATTGCCGAATGCACCACAAAGCCACCGTCCGCGAGCAATGCGACCTGCTGCGCGTGCGTCAGATCGGGCGCCGCGGCGCCTGCCGTAGCAGCGAGCCGCGGCCCCAGCGTCCACGCAGGCGCCTTGCTGAAAGCGTCAGCGGCGTGGAGCAGCACGCGATTCGCACCCTGACCAGTGGCCGTAGGCAGCACCGGCTGCGCAAGCAGCGGCGCCGCACAACCTATGATCGCCGCGCAGATCCGCAAAGTCCCATGCATGCCGCTACCTCCGCTGCCACCGATAGATCGCCAGTGACACCACATCATCCTCGTCCAATTCGCGCATCACCACGCGATCAGCGCCGAACGCCATCGGCACCCCGTTGCCCTTCCACGTGAGCCGACCGACGATCGCGCCATCGGCGCGAAAGGCCGTCGCTGCGCCGCCCGCATCGAGCGGACCACGCGCGTCGACCACCCACAGCAGCCCATTGCCGGATACGAGCAGCGCATCATGCGCGGGCAGCTGCGTCGCCGATGGCGTCAGGCGCTCGAGGCGGATCGACTCCGCCTTGTCGATCATCCGCTCCGACGCCGGGTCATTGAATCGCTTGAGCGCACGCGCGAGGGCCGCCTCGCGCATGGCAGGCGTGACCGCGCGTCGCGGCACGGGCACACGAATCGTCGCGCGAATGCGGCCAGCCGCGTCGCGAAGATCGAGCGCGTACGCATCACTCGAGCTCGTGACGATCATCGAATCCCACGCCGCCACGCGCGCCACGCGCGTGAAGCGCACCACGCTCGACTGTCGACTGCGCCGGCCACGATAGTTGGCGGTGAGCGACGACACCAGTTCCAGCCCGGGAATGGTGGTGACCACGCGAGTGGACGAAGTTCGCGGGTCGAGCACGATGATCGGTGCCGGTTGCCGTACCATGGAGTCCGTGTCGTTCGATCCGACAAAGGAATTGCTTCCCACGATGGCGCCGCTCCGCAACACACCGACCGGGGCAATCGGTGGCACCGCCGGCGAGCGCGGCGACGCCATCGTGCGATGACCACCCTGCCGCGCGTCGAACCACGTGACGCGATTGTTCGCCATGTCCACAATCACCACCGAGTCGCCGCGCCAGAGCACCGGCCCACTCGGCGCCATGATCTCCCCCGGCCCCGCCCCCTGTCGGGCCAGCACGCGCTCACCGCGGCCGTCCGGCGCGAAGCGATAGAAGCGGTTCCCAACCGCCGCGAGCGTCACCAGCCGTCCATCTGACAGCAGTACCGCACCGCTCGCCCAGGTCAAATCCCAATCAGGCTGTTCCGCCCCGCCCGCCCGCCCAACCAAGGGCGCGACTGTCCACGCCGGCGCCTTGGCGAAGGCGTCCGCGCGATGAAGGAGCAGCGCAATTCCCCCACTATCTGCACGCGTCGGCAGCACCGGCTGCGCCCAGAGGCGCCCCAATGGTACCAACGAGGCCAGCACACACAGCAACAGACAAAGGAATGGCATTGGTCAGGGCGGGGTGAGCCGCGAACATGCCAAAGCGTTCATCCCTCCGCCAGCCACCATTCCGATCGGGCTTCCGAATTCCGAGCCCCGATCTGGCATCAGACCTCGGTCTCTCCCTCTGGCGTCCAGCATCCGACCTCCGGACTCAGCCATCGGACTTCCAGTCCTATCGCCCCATCGCAGCAGCCCGCCCCCGGAACCCGTATGTTTGCGTCGGAAATCCGCGCTCACCCTCCGCCCGAGGTTCCGCATGACGCCGTCTCCGCTGTCCCGTCGCCAGTGGCTCAAGTCGTCCGGCATCGTGGCCGGTGGTGCCCTCGCCACCGGGTCGCTCACGCCGACCCTCGCGCAGGCCCTCGAATCCGACGCACCGCACGTGGTGGACGGCATGACCACCACGGCCGGCTTCGCGGCCCACGAGCGCATGATCGAGGCCGCGCGCCGCGCCGACGGCCCCATTCGCCTCGCGTCGAACGAGAACCCGTACGGCATGGCGCCGAGCGCGCGCAAGGCCATCGAAGACGGCTGGAAGCAGCACTCGTGGTACAACGCGCCCGCGCTGCCGAATCTCAAGAAGATCTACGCGCAGTCAGTGGGCGTGCCCGAAGACCACATCATGATCGTGGCCGGCTCGAGCGAGCTGCTCAGCATCGTGAACCTCGCCTACGGCATGAAGGGCGAGGTGCTCACCGCGTGGCCCACGTACGAGGGACTGCCGCGCTACGCCGAGTCGCTCGGGCTCAAGGTGCACAAGGTGCCCCTGGCCGCAGACCTCACGCACGATCTCGACACGATGGACAAGCGCCTCACACAGGCCATCGACCTCGTGTTCGTCTGCAATCCGAACAACCCCACGGCGAATCTCACCGAGAACAGGAAGCTCCGGAGCTTCGTTTCGAATGCGTCGCGCCGCGCGATGGTGCTGGTCGACGAAGCCTACCACGACTTCGTGACCGATCCGAGCTACAGCTCCTGCATCGACATGGTGAAGGCGGGCGAGAACGTCATCATCTCGCGCACCGGCTCCAAGATCCATGGCCTCGCGGGGCTCCGCACCGCGTTCGTGATCGCCCGCCCCGACATCATCGCCCGCCTCCAGCCGCTCAGCACGAGCGCGCCGGGCGTCTTCGGGGCACTCGGCGCCGCCGCCAGCATTCAGGACACGGCCTTCCAGGCCATGTGCAAGCAGCGCAACACCGAGGGGCGCGAGATCATGAAGGCCGCCATCACCAGGATGGGGCGCAAGATGACCGACTCGCAGACGAACTTCGTCTTCTTCCACACCGGCATGCCGGTGGAGAAGGTGCAAGCTGCGATGCTCGCCAAGGGCTTCCAGATCGGCCGCGCCTTCCCGCCGTATACCGACTGGGCCCGCATCTCCATCGGCACCCCCGACGAAATGCGCGCCGTGGCCGCCGCGCTCCCCGAGATCATCGGCGGCGCGCCCAAGTCACTCGGCTCGTCGGGGCGGTAGGCACATCATGCGTGTCACGCGACGGTGGCGGTTCCTGCTCGCGGCCTGTGTGGCCGTCGCGGCGGCCGCCCCGTTCGCGTGGTCGCAGCGGCGCATGTTCATCGAGCCCAACGCCGCGTACGACGGCAAATACACCTTCGTGCGCCTGCGCTACACGCAGGGCTACCGCATGGCGTGGAGTGCCGACTATCCGCAGATGGAGCGGAACTTCATGACCATCCTGAAGGATCTCGCCTCCGTCCGCCTGCATGAGAAGCAGAGCAACGTGCACACGCTCGACGACCCCAGGCTCGCTCAGTACCCCGTCGCCTATCTCACCGAGCCCGGCTACTGGTATCCCACCGACGAGGAGGCGCTCGCCCTTCGGAAGTGGCTGCAGAAGGGCGGATTTCTCTGGGTCGACGACTTCTACTTCGACCGCCAGTGGCAGGTCTTCGAAGACGGCATGAAGAAGGTGCTCCCCGAGGGCCGCATCGAACGGCTCGACGTGAGCCATCCGATCTTCAACAGCTTCTTCAAACTCAAGACGCTCGACGGCATGACACACCCGGCCACGCGTGATGCGAAGGCGGTGTATCTCGGGATCTATGAGAACAACGACCCCTCCGCCCGACTTCAGGTCGTGATCTCGTACAACAACGACATCGGCGACTACATGGAGTGGTCGGGCGAGGGGTGGTATCCGGTCAATCTCTCGAACGACGCGTACAAGTTTGCGACCAACTTCATTGTATACGGGCTGACGCACTGACGGTGCGGTCAGACATCGTCGATCGGAGGCGCGTTCCGCTCGATGGTGTAGTGGAGATCCAGAAAGCGCGTGCCAATGACTTTGGCCGAGCGCAGCTGCAGGACCGGCGGCTCGATGCGACGCGGCAGGAGCGGCTGGCCACGACCGAGCGTCGCCGAGCCGACTTGAATGAACAGGTCGTCGAGCAGTCCGGCATCGTAGAACTGCCCCGCCAGGTCACCTCCTCCGCACACCCACACATGCTTGCCGTTCGCGGCGCGCACCATGTCGGCGTGGACCGGGCGCACGTCGCCTTGGACGAAGCGAAGGTTGGCGCCGGGTACCATTTCCAGCTGCCGCGTGCTGAACACCCACGTCGGCATCTCATAGGGCCACGGCTGCGGCGGGTCGGCGTGAATGGCGTGGCGCAGGAGCCACTCATAGGTGCTCGATCCCATGCAGACCGCCCCGATCTCCTTGATGAACGCGGGATAGGAGGTCTCCTCGGGGTCGCCGAGGGCGAAGAGCCATTCGAGACCGTGATTGGCATCGGCGATGAAACCGTCGAGGCTCGTCGCCGTGAAGAACTGCGTGCGGGATCCCGTGCGGGACATGCGAAAGTCGGCAGGCGGTGGAGACGGAACAGGCGGGCCCTTAGACTTATCGCGTGCCCCTCGATCCTGCAGGACTTCTGGTGGTGGCGGCGACCGCGCGCGAACTGGCGCCGGCCGATGGCTGGCGCATTCTCGAATGCGGCGTCGGCCCGGTGGAAGCCGCCGCCCGCACCGCCGCCGCCATCAATGCCGTTCGTCCCTCGGCGATCTTGCACGTCGGCATCGCCGGTGCGCGCCGCGCCGCCGCCCTCGCGCCAGCGTCAGTCGTCATCGGCTCCGAAGCGCGCTACAGCGACCTGAGCGTCGGCCCTGAGTGGGCGCCATCCACGGTGAACGCCAGTGCCACGCTCCTCGCCGCCGCCCAGCGCGTCCTGCCGCACGCCGCGGTCATGCCGATCGGCACCAGCGCCCGCATTGGCGGCACCAACGACACGCTCGTCGAGGCCATGGAAGGCTTCGCCGTCCTGCGTGCCGCCCAGCTCGCCGGAGTACCGGCGCTGGAAGTGCGGTGCATTTCCAACGACATCGAAGAGACGGATCGCGCGCGCTGGCACTTCGCCGCCGCGTTCGGCGCCATCACCTCGGCGACGCCGGCGCTCGTACGCGCCATCGCCGCCGCGCTTGCCGAGTAACGCTGTGCACACGCTGACCTTCGGCTACTCGCCCTGCCCCAATGACACGTTCGCCTTCCATGCGCTCACCTATGGGTTGGTCGACGCGCCCTTTCGCATCGAGCCGGTGCTGCTCGACATCGAGGAACTCAACCGACGCGCGCACGACGGCGCCTTCGACCTCACCAAGCTGAGCGTCGGCGCCTTTGCCGCCGTGGGCGATCGCTATCGCCTGCTGCGAAGCGGCGCCGCCCTCGGCAAGGGCGTGGGCCCACTCGTCGTCACCAGAGAGCCGTTGGCGTTCACCGATGCGGTGGCGCGCCGCATCGCGATCCCGGGCCGCGAAACCACCGCGTATCGCCTGCTGCGCCTCGCGGCGCCGGCACTCGGCGAGGTGGTGGAGATGCGCTACGACCGCATCCTGCGAGCCGTCGCATCCGGCGAGGTCGACGCCGGGCTGATCATCCACGAAAGCCGTTTCACCTACCAGGATCACGGCCTCACCAAGGCCATCGACCTGGGCGACTGGTGGGAACGCGAAACGACCTTGCCGGTACCGCTCGCCGGGATCTGCGCCCGCGCCGATCTCCCCCCGGACGTGACGGCCGCCGCCGAACGCGCCATTCGGGAGAGCGTGCAATACGCGTTCGATCATCCCGACGCGAGCCGCGAGTACGTGGCCGCGAATGCGCAGGAGATGAGCCCCGAGGTGTGCGCGCAGCATATTGCGCTGTACGTGAATGAGCACTCGCTCGACATCGGCGACGAGGGGCTGCGTGCTGTTGAGCGGCTGGTGACGGAGCCGCAAGCACGCTGAGCAGCGGGCAAGCTGAGGCGCGGCAGCCCAAAGCGCACCGTCGCCCCATCTCAACACGCTGAGCGTCTCAGACAACGCAGATCTCAGATCTAGATCCCAGATCGCCAGACTCCAGACTAGGATCTCCAGACTCCAGACTGACCAGAATAAGAAGGGCGTCGGCAAAGCCGACGCCCTCTTCCTTTCTTGGCGCGGTTTTCTGATGTCCGACGTCTCGGGTCTCAAAGCGCGTGCGTGACTGACCCGTCAACAGCCATTCGGAGGGCGTCGTCGGCTACGCCGACGACGCTTCCATTCTGATCAGTCTGGAGTCTGGAGATCCTGGTCTGGAGTCTGGCGATCTGAGATCTGGATCTGAGTCGTCTGAGACATCTGCGACCTCTGAGACCTCTGAGACCTCTGAGCGTTACCCCTCCGCCTTCGTCTCCAGCCCCCGCGCCGTCAGCGACCCCGTCCGCTCCAGCTTGCCCCAACTCGGGATCCATCCCCTCGCCGCCGCGCGCATCGCCTTGAGCAGCGCCACATACAGCACCTGCCGATACGCGATCCGCTGCAGCGGCACGAGCAGCGCCTGCCACATCGACTCCCCCTTCTCGAAGCCCACGCCGATCAGCGCGGTCACGAAGTCGATCAGCAGGAAGAACGCGTAGAGCGACACCACCGGCAGCGCGTGGCCCCAGGCTACCGTCCAGCCGAGTGGGGCGACTTCCATCGCGAGACGCGCCATGCTCCACACCAGCGCGACATCGGCCGCCGGCGCCAGCAACGGGAAGACGAGCTGGAAGAGCCAGATGTTCGGCAGCCCGACCATGCCCAGCGCACCGGCACTCCGGCGCAGGAAGGCGGCGCGATGCTTCCACGCGCACTGCAACGTGCCAAAGCTCCAGCGGAACCGTTGCTTGAGCAGCGCGTCGAGCGACTCCGGCGCTTCGGTATAGGCAATCGCGCCGTCGGCCAGCGCAATGCGATGTCCCGCGCGCAGCAGCGTGAGCGTCAGGTCCTGATCTTCGGCGAGGGTGTCGTGCTTGAAGCCGCCGACGGCCAGAATCGCGCTGCGGCGCCAGGCCCCAATCGCGCCCGGTACCACCGTGATGCAGTTGAGCATCACGAACGCGCGCCGGTCGAGATTCTGACTCGTGACGTACTCCACCGCCTGCCAGCGCGTCACCAGGTTGAGACGATTGCCAACCTTGGCATTGCCCGCCACCGCGCCAACGCGCGTGTCCGCGAGCGGCTTCACCAGATGGCGAATCGCGTCGGGGGCGAGCACCGTGTCGGCGTCGATCACCACCACCATGTCGCCCGTGGCATCTTCGATGCCGTGGTTCAACGCCGACGCTTTGCCGCCATTCGCCTGATGCCGCACCGTGACGCGTGGATCGTGCACCGCCTGCGCCGCCGCCAGCGTGCCGTCGGTGGAGCCATCGTCCACCACGATGACCTGCAGCGACGGGTAGTCCTGCCCCAACACGGACAGAATCGTGCGCGCAATCACGCGCTCCTCGTTGTACGCCGGAACTACCACCGACACCGTCGGCGTGAAGACTTCGTCGGCCAGTCGGCGCGCGTAGCGCGGGCGATAGCGCTGCGCGGCGGCGAGCCCACCGATCAACGCGAGTCGAACCAGCCCGAGCACGAGCGCCACGAGGAAGGCGGTGACGAGCGTGTACTCCACGACATTCGCCACCTGCAGCGTGGCAATCGTCAGCATCCGTTGCGGGGCCTCATTGCGCGGTACCGACGGATTGCCCGCTGTGGGTGCCGCATCGAGCAGGCCGGCAATCGTCGTCAGCTCGTAGCCGCGCGCGCGCAGCGTATCGATCAGCGGCCCGAGTGCGGCCACCGTCGCCGAGCGATCGCCACCGGCGTCGTGCAGCAGCACGACGCGGCCATTGTTCTTCTCGAGGTCGCGAATGGCGTTGGCGATGATCCGCTGCGGCTCCTTCTCGTACCAGTCCTTGGGGTCGATCTCGAGGCCGGCAATGCGGTAGCCCATCGCATTCGCCACGGCCATCGGCCGGAGCCGCTCTTCCGTGCTCGGCTGCGCGTCACCGATGTATGGCGGGCGAAACACGATGGGCCGCTCGCCCGTGATCGCCTCGATGGTACGCCCCGCCGCCGACAGTTCCATCCGGATCGCCTGCGGACTCAGCCCCGCGAAATCCGGATGGCTCCAGGAGTGGTTGCCGATCTCGTGCCCTTCGTCCGCAATGCGCCGCGTGAGGATCGGCAGCCGCTGCACCTGACGGCCGATGAGGAAGAAGCTCGCGATCGCGTTGCGCGACGCCAGCGTGTCGAGAATGGACGGGGTCCAGTCTTCGTCCGGGCCGTCGTCGAACGTGATGGCGACCTTCTTCTTGTGAAAGCCACCGCGCGAGATGAAATAGCCGCCCGGCGGCCGCACGAGCTGCTCGCTCTGAATGAAACCCTGCTTGTCGAGCGTCACCGCGCGCTCGCCGCGCCCCTCGTAGTTCTCCACCGCGAGCACTTCGCCGTCCCCGATGATCACCGACGCGCCATTGTTCGGGAGCCAGCGCAGCGAGTCGATCGGCGCCGTGAAGCCGGTGCGCCCCAGCACGTTCCAGAGCGTCGCGTCTTCCGAGCCCAGGCGCCAGATCGCGGCGCCCGCAGCACCGGCCCCCAGCCCCACGCGGATCTGATTCCACGCGCTGACCGCAT
This sequence comes from Gemmatimonas sp., assembly GCA_039809645.1. Lineage (GTDB taxonomy): Bacteria > Gemmatimonadota > Gemmatimonadetes > Gemmatimonadales > Gemmatimonadaceae > Gemmatimonas. The sequence continues at coordinate 12,869 of JBDHVK010000006.1, read as the reverse complement.
CGAGATACCACACCCGATGCGACAGCCCGGAGCTTTCCTTCCACCCCGCCATTGGATTGCGGGCGCGCGGATCGAGCCGCGGTCCACCCGGCGCGGCGCGACTCAACGCCATGGCTTCGCTCACGCTCAGCGTGACCGCCTCCGGCTTGTCGCTGCGCCAGTGATAGCCGTACTGCCCGATGCCGAGAATCACCTGCGACGCCGGCACGGAATCGAGCACCGCATCCAGTCGCTCGGCGTACCAGCCCGCGCTCGACACCGGCCCCGCGTCATTGAGTCCGCCATGCTCATCGTAGAGCATCGCCATGACATAGTCGGCATTGGCCGCGTACGCCTTCGTCGGATAGCCATCGCCTTCGCTGATCGGCACCGCCACACTCACCAGGCCGCCCCGCGGCTGCAATTCGCCACGCAAGGCCTGCAGGAAGCCAAGCATCGGCGCGTGGAGCGAGGCGGGGAGCATTTCGAAGTCCACCACCACGCCGGCGAACTCATTCCTGTTCACGACCTCCATGATCTGCTGCACCGACGACGCCCGTGCGGCCGGCGTCGCGATCACGTTGGCCGCCAACACCGAATCGAAGCCCGCCGATCCGTAGTTGGTGATCATGAGGTGCGGTGCGGCGCCCCGCTCCTTCGCGGCGGCGATCAGATCGGCGTCCACCTCGAACGTGATCTGCCCCGGTTCCTTCGCCCGCCCCAGGAAGGCGCCTTCGAACACCGCCCAGTCGAGGTGGTCCCCGATGCGCTTGAGCGCCGCGCGACTGCCGGCGTCCCACTGCACCACGAACGCCGCCACGATCGGATCCGCCGTCGGCGCGCCCGTGTGACGCGGCATCGGCATCGGCGGACAGGCCGGACGTCCTCGGGTTCCGCACGACTGTGCTGTCCCCTTCGCCCAGCTGCCCGCCGTGTCGGACATCGACACCACTTTGGTCATCGGCAGCGGGTCGATCCGGGCCGGCTTCAGAACCGCGAAGGCAAAGCCCCCGGCCAGCACCGCCAGAACGGCGCCACCGATGTAGAGGGTGCGGCGCACCAGTGTACTGCGGCGGCCGGACGGATCGTGAAAGACGGGACGAAAGGGCACGAGTATATGATCGACGTTTCGGGATCGGGAGTGAATCGGCGGGCCGAACTTTGTCGTGCGCACGCTTGAACCCATCGCGCAGCACCCCTACGTTCGCCGCATGCCAAGCCGTATGGCCCTCGATCCGCTGGCGCGCCCGATCAGTCGTCGGGCCGCCGTTTCCACGCTTACCGCCATTCCGGTTGCGGTCGCCGTGGGCACCCTGAGTATGGGCTTGGCTGCCTGTCAGGGAACTGACAACGCCCCGATCTCCGCAGCATCGGCGCAGGCGGCACTTCCGGCGGGGCTCGATCCGGCCATCATCCGGAGTATCGGCCGGGCCTGGATCCAGACCCATCCCGACGAATCCACCGCGGCGGCGCTGAGTCAGGCCATCCGCGCCGCCCAGCGCTCACGGCGGCAGTGGCCGTGGCAACCGCTCCCCTCGATCAGCGCTATCCTGATGGCGGAATACACCGCCGGCACGACGGTGCTCCCGGACGGCTGGGTGGTGGCGGAGACGGAAGCCCGCTGCTGCGCGCTGGTCGCTCTCGGCTGACGCCGGGCCGGCGCATGCACATCGACGCACGGACACTCCCGAACGGCCACCAGGTCGACGCCGATCTCTGTATCGTCGGCGCCGGGGCGGCGGGAATTCCCATCGCCCTCGAGTTCATCGGCGCCGGCAAGCGCGTCGTGCTCCTCGAAGGCGGCGGGTTCGACCGTGAGGACGCGCTGCAGGCGCTCTACCGGGGATCGCTCTCCGGACTGCCGTACTTTCCGCTCGAAGCGGCGCGGCTGCACTACTTCGGCGGTTCCACCGGGCACTGGGGTGGCTACTGTGCCCCGCTCGACCCGGTCGACTTCACCACCCGCAGTTGGGTCCCCGGCAGTGGCTGGCCCATCACGCGCGACGCGCTCGATCCGTTCTACGCCAAGGCGCACCCGCTGCTGGATCTCGGGCCCTATCAGTACGATCCGGCCTGGTGGGTCGCGCAGGACGCACGCCGCGAATGGCTGCCGCTCGATCGCACCGTGCTGCACGAAAAGATCTGGCAGTTCTCGGCACCCACCCGCTTTGGCAGCAAGTTCCGCCGGTCGCTCGAGGCGGCACGCGATGTCACGCTGTACACACACGCGAACGTGACGGCGCTCGAGATGCGCGAGGACGGTGCCTCGGTCAACGCGGTACGCGTCTCGCATTTCGACGGGCGCGCGTTCACGGTGCGCGCCGCGACGTTCGTGCTCGCCGCGAGCACCATCCAGAACGTGCGCCTGCTCCTCGCGAGCACTGCGCACAATCCGCAGGGCGTGGGCAATGCGTACGATCAGGTGGGACGCGGCTTCATGGAGCATCTCGAGATGCCGGCCGGCTCGGGGGTGCTCCTCGAGCCGCAGTCGATGCGTCTCTATCGCTACGACTTTGGCGTGACCAGGGCACGCGCGGAGCTCGCGCTCACGCCCGCCGCGCAGGAACGGCTCGGCACCCTCAACGTGACCGTGGCCATCGAAGGGATGCCGGCCGACGGCGAGCCACGCACCACCTTCGAGAACAATTCTCCGGAAGATCTCGAGGAGTATCGCCGCGAAACCCGCGACAGCCTCACGACCATCATGAAGGCCGAGGCGCAGGCGCATGATGCGGCGAGTGTGCGCGCGCAGCCGCGCGTGTCGCTCGTGGCGCGACAGGAGCAGGCGCCCAATCAGGCCTCGCGCGTCACCATCACCCGCGAGCGCGATGCGCTGGGCGTCCCCCGCGCCGACTTTCACTGGGCGCTCACGCCGCTCGATCGCCATTCGCTGCGGACGATGTACCTCACCCTCGGCCGGGAATTCGCGCGCCGCGGCATCGGACGCGTGCAGCTGCGCGACTGGCTTCGCGCCGAAGAGGCCGACTGGCCGCCATTCGTGAGCGGCGGCTGGCATGATCTCGGGGCGCTCCGCATGAGCGCGTCGCCGCGCACCGGCGTGGTGGATGCCAATTGCCAGGTGCACGGCGTGCCGAATCTGTTCATTGCCGGCGGCGGCGTGTTCGCCACCGCCGGCGCCGCCAACCCCACGCTGACGATCGTCGCGCTGTCGTTGCGGCTGGCGGCGTTCCTCAAGGCGCTGTAGCGCGACTTACTTGCGGACCTTGATCTCCTGCATGCGCCGCACCGGCGACACGTAGGCGCTCACCAGGCTCTCCGCGCCGTCGGCCCCGATGGCCGCCACCCCGAACACGTAGTCGTCGATCGACACGTTCGGCAGCGTGAAGCGGGTGATGTTCCCCACGATCTGGCTCTTCTCCCAGTCGTTGCTCCACGCAGTGCGCCAGTACACGCGATACGCCACCGCCCCTTCGCTCGCCTGCCACTGCATCGCCGCATCGTAGCCGCTTGGCCCGCGGCTCAGCGTGACCGACGTGCCCTGCGGCGTCGTCACCCTGGGCGCGGCCGGCGCCAACGCGATGCTCGCGGCGGCCGCGGCGTTCACACGTGCGTTCTGGGCGAGGTAGCGGAAATCCATCCCCTCGACCTTGTCCTCGCTGTTGTGCTGGCGATTGTAGTTCTCGTTCGCCTCACGGAACACGACCGCCGGAAAATCGAACGCGGTGAAGCTCGAATGGTCCGACCCGCGCCCAAAGCGATCTTCACGCGCCATCAGCCGAATGGTGTGACTCGGCACATAGAGGCCCGCGATCCGCGCGATGTAGCGCGCCAGCGAGCGGTTCATCGAGTCTTCCGGTCCGAGTGCATAGATGCGCACCGACTCGGCGTCGATGATACCATTGCCGCCCAGGCTCGAGCCGACAATGTCGTTGTTGAGGTTCGCTTCGACGGTCACCTTCTGCGCCGCGATCGACTGCGCGTGCGCCATCGACCCCACGAGCCCCTGCTCTTCACCGGCCCACGTCACGAAGACGAGCGTGGCATCGAACTGGAGCCCGCTGTTTGCGAACACGCGCGCCAGCTCCATCGTGAGCGCCGTGCCGCTCCCGTCGTCGTTGGCCCCGGGCGCGTCGGCCGCGTCGTAGTCCTGATTCGCGCGCATCTGTGGATCCCCCGCCGGCGCGCCCGCGGGTGCCGCGCTGTTGACGCCCGCGCTCGACGTATTGCGCGGGTTCACCGTGTCGTAGTGCCCCGACACGTACACCCGCCGCGGCGAGCGCCCCGGCAGCACGGCCAGCACGTTCACGATGTCCACGTCGCGCGTGATGCGCCCCTGCTGCAGCACATGGTGCACATCGTAGCTCACCTGCAGCTTCGGGCTGTACGACTTGAACTCGTTGTAGATCCACCGCCGCGCTGCGCCGATGCCGCGCGTGTTCGATACGGTGTCCGAGAGCGTGTTGCGCGTGCCGAAGCTCGCGAGCTTGGTGACGATGGCCTGCAACCGTTCCTGCGACACCGCAGCAACGAGCGCGGCAACCTTCGGATCTGCATCAGGGCGCACCTGCGCCTGAGAGATCGACGCAACGGTGAGGCTCGACAGAAGGGCTAGAGTCGTTCTACGCATCTCGGTGCTCTTGTAAGTGTTCTAAGGTTCGATGAACCGATCACGCAGAGAAAAGGTGAAAGGGAGAAAAGGAGACGCGTTTGGCGCCTTTCGAGCGCGGCGGTCCATTTCTCCTTTTCACCTTTTCTCTGCGTGATCAGTTCATCCCAAGTCTGCAGTCTCAACTCAGTCGCGCCAGCGCCATCTCTGCCGCGCTCATGGCGCGACGCGCGCCGTGCGCCGACGCGATGCGCCAGGCATCTTCGACATCGAGGCGCGCCGATGCCCGCGACCGCGAATCTTCGGCCAGCGTCACTTCCGCCCGCAGCAGATGCAGCATCGGCCCCCACACCACTTCGCCCGTGCGAGCGAGCGTCGCGAAGCCGGCATCGATCGCACGGCGCGCGTCGGCCACGCGCCCGGCGGCCAGATACCCCTCGGTGAGGAAGCCGTAGTACTCCGTCACGCTGGCGAAGCACTGGAACATCGTGAGCATCTCGATCGCCTGCTCCAGCGTGGCGATCCCCTGCTCGGTCTTGCCCAGACGCAACTGCGCCGCCCCGAGATACGCCGCCGTCCAGAGGCGCTCGCTCGCCACGCCGTACTCCTCACAGACCATCAGCGCTTCGGTGGCCACACGCTCGGCTTCGGCGGGCCGGCCGGCGGCGAGTTCGAACTCGGCGAGATGCAGCGCCACATGCGCGCGGTCGCGCGGATCTCGCGACGCACGCACTTCGGCCATCGAACGGTCGAACAGCGCGCGGGCGCCGTCGATGTCGCCCGTCATCCAGTGCGCACGCGCCGACTGGCAGCGGCTCAGGATGAGTAGATCCGATCCCACCATGGCCCGGATCGCCGCACGGATCTCCGGTGTCACCAGCACCTCGGCCCGTTCCTGCGACGCCATGCTGAGCGCCAGTTCGCCGCAGAAGAGTGACCCACCGCTCGTCGCGCTTTCCGCGAGCGCCTGCAGCAGCGGATCGCCGGTGGGCGTGGCCAGCGCGAGCATCTGCTTGCCGTACTCGAAGGCACGCGGCGAGTTGCCGCTCGCGATGTGATACACCACGAGTCCCCACAGCACCGGCACGAGCTGCGGCGTCTGCCCGCTCCTGAGTGAAAGCTCATGCGCCCGGTTCATGTGCTCGAACGTCTCGGGCGCCTGGAAGCCGCGGGTCACCACGCTCGTGAAACCCAGCGCCACGCGCAGGCCGATCTCGAGCGTGGTGCGCTCTGGGCCGTCCGGCACCAGGGCGATCTGCGCCAACCCGCGCGCCGCCAGCTCCGCCGATTCGGTATAGGCGAACTTCTCGGCGGCGCGCGTGGCCCCGAGCGCATAGTAGCCGGCGGCCTTGGCCGGATTGCGCCCGGCCTCCCAGAGCACCGCCAGTTCCGCCGCGAGCTCGCGCGCCTGCGCCCCGTGGCGCGTCTCGAGGGCGCCCGCCACCTGCGCACTCGTGCTCACCCGCCGCGACGTCGGCAGCCCGGCGAAGAGCGCATTCTGATAGAGCACGTGCACGAACCGGTAGCGCATCGACAGCGAGCGATCGGGCAACTCCACCTCGTCCACGGCCCGCACGAAGGCATACACCTTTTCGAGCGTGGTGAGGCGGTCCTCCACGTCACCCTGATCGAGCCCCATCACATCGGACAGAATCGTGGAGTCGAAGAAGAAGCCCTGCGTGCTCGCCGTCATCAGCAGGCGACGGTCGCTTTCCTCGAGCTGCTCGATCTTGCGCTGGATCATGCCGCGCACCGACGGCGGCAACTCCTTCTCGAACTGGGGCATCGCGCCGGTGAGCTGCCATGCTCCGCCGAAATCGGCGATGGCACCCTGCGAGCCAAGCCAGCGCAGCAGGTCCACCAGGAAGAGCGGGCTCCCTTCGGTCTTCGCGTGCAGCAGCTGCGCGAAGCTCGCCGGGAAGCGGTTCCCCGGGTAGCGGCGCTCGAGCAGCTCCCGCACTTCCTCCAGCTCGAGGAAGTCGAGCAGGATCTCCGACGCGAGCCCGCGCGCCTGCAGGTCAAGATGCGCCGGCAGGAAGGGATGGCGCGCCAGCTGCATCTCGGTGGGTCGATAGGTCGCAATGAGCAACATCGGCAGCGTATCCAGCCGGTTGCCGAGATAGGCAAGCAGGTCCACCGTGGATGCGTCGGCCCAGTGCAGATCCTCGAGGAACATCACGAACGGCCGCACGCGCGCCGTGGCATCCACGAAGCCGAGCATCTCGCGCTTCATCCGCTCGGGCGACGCGGCCTGCAGCCCCTGCGGGACGATCTCTCCGCTTTTCGCGTACGGACTCGCCGCGAGCGTCGAGTCGCCCAGCTCGTTGTACCACGTGGGCGCATGCCGCTGCAGCAGCGTGCGCACGTCGCCGCTCGGATCGGAACGCACGGCGCTCGAGAGCGCCTCCAGAATCGGCAGGAAGGCTTCGGTCCCCGCGAGTCGTTCGGAGCAGCGCCCTCGCGCCGCGATGATGCCACTGCTCAGCGACAGTTCGGCCAGACAGGCGTCCACGAATGTCGACTTGCCCACGCCCGGTTCGCCCGCCACGCCGAGGAGCTGACCGTGCCCCTCCTGGGCCCGCGTCCACGCATCGAGCAATCGCGTGCGATCGCTCTGGCGCCCCACGAGCGTCGCCGCCCGGGTCGTGGTGGGGCGCGGGTGATAGGCACTCGCCGCACCGGTGGCACTCGGCGTGGGGCGCGCCACCAATACCGTGCGCGACTCGGGCGCCGCCACCGCCGCCACCGCTTCGAGGCTCGCCGCGACCTCCGAAGCACTCGGCCGCGTCGTCGGATCCTTGCGCAGCATGGCGTGCACCACCGACGGCAGCGCGGTGGGCAGGTAGGGCTTGAGCTCGGTGAGCGGAGTCGGCTCCTTGGTGAGAATCGCGCCCACGACCGCCATGCCGCTGCCGCTCGCAAACGGATGGGTACCGGCGAGCAGTTCGTAGAGCACGATGCCGAGCGAGAACACATCCGCGGCCGACGTGACCGGGTCGCCCGCAGCCTGCTCGGGCGAGAGGTAGCGCAGCGTTCCGACGATGATCCCCGTGCCGGTCTTGAACTCTTCCTCCGGCGAGCGCGTGCCGTCGTGTTCGAAGAGCCGGGCGAGCCCGAAGTCGAGCACCTTGAGGTACCCGTCTTCGCGCAGCATCAGGTTGTCGGGCTTGATGTCGCGATGCACGATGCTCGCTTCATGCGCCACGGCGAGCGCGCGCGCCGCCTGCGCACCGAGCCCGGCCACCGATCGCACATCGAGCGAGCCGTCGACCAGCGCCGAAAGCGTGCGCCCCTTCACGAGCTCCATCGCGATGTACCAGCCGCGTTCGCCGCGACCGATGTCATACACCGTGATCACGTTGGGATGATTCAGGGCGCTTGCTGCCCGGGCTTCACGGAGGAAGCGCTCGGTGGCGTCGGAGTCGCCCACCCGCGTGGGTGGCAGCAGCTTGAGCGCGAGCTCGCGCCCGAGACGGGTGTCCCGGGCATGGTACACCTCGCCCATCCCGCCCGCGCCGAGGCGCTGCAGGATCTCAAAGTGGTCGAGCTGGGTTCCAGCGAGCATCGGCGATATCAAACCGTCAGGTGCGGGTGTGCCGCCCGCACGTAGCCGCGCGCCAGCGGATAGAGCATCCGCTGCATGCGATTGTATCCGTAGAACTCCTGCATCAGGCGGCCGGCCCCGCGCCACCGCAGCGCCGCCATCGGCGCCGCATATCGACCGAATCGCCCGAGCTCCCACAGGAAGCGATTCACCACGCCGCCCCGCAGATGTGCCGTGAACGACGCATCGGCCGCCGCAACGTAGTCATGCTGCCCCAGCAACGCCTGCGCCGCGAGCACGCCCGAACGCAATGCCGTTCGCAGCCCGAAGGCCCACAGAAAGTCCTGCAGTCCCGCCGCTTCTCCCACCACGAGCGACCGGCCCGACTGCCACTGCGGACGCCCCGAAAAATGCACGAGCCCACCGACGGGGCGCTCGTCCCACACCGGCATCGGCCACCGACGGAACAGGGTGCGCCGCGCCGCGGCCAGACAGGCCCCCACGCGCCCGAAATCGCTCCAGAGTGAGGTGCAGAGGCACCCCTCGCCCCCGCTCACCAGGAGATAGCTGTAGCCCTTGAAGCCCGCCTCGTCGTCGAGCAGCGCCGCCGCGACATCGGGTGCATCCGTGCGGAACACGATCCCCTTGCAGATCGCGTACGGGCGACGCCCGCGCGGGCCAGTGGCGAGGATGTCCGCGGCTTCATCCGGCAACGTGCTGCCGAAGCGAAGATCCACACCCTGTGACAGGGCCTGCGCCTTGAGCACCTGATCGATCGCGTCGGGCATGGTACCCCGACGCACGAGATAGAACGCCGCGCGACCAAAGGCGTGGTAGTCGGCACGGCGCCCGTTGAACTGCCAGCCGCCGGAGAACGGACGGGCCAGAAAGTCCGTGGCGAGCCCCGCGCCGCGCAGCTCTTCGAGAACGTCCTGCGGCGTGGAAAAGGACTCGAGCCCCTGCAGGTCTCCCCCGAACCGGGCGCCGCAATCGGCCTGCTGCTCATACAGCTCCACCGCTTCACCGGCACGCGCCAGCACGATGGCGGCAGCGAGACCGGCGGGACCGGCGCCGAGAATGCGGAGAGGGCGCATGGACTGAGCGAGGGAAACAGAGGGGCAGCCGAGCATAGTGTAGCCGCCCCACTCGGTGGCCGGGAGGGTCCACGCACCCGTATGTTCCCGCCATGTCTGCCGAACCTGTCCGCTCCATCACGCGAACGGCCACGGGCCGCCCACTCTCCGAACTGCCGTACGATCCCACCATGGCGCCCGAAGGACCGCGCCGGGGCGAGTGGGATCGCTGCGACGACTTCCTCGAAGCGCTATCGGGAATCGGCGTCGTGCACGCCGACGAATTCGTGATGACGCATCGCGATCTCAAGTTCGGCGCCGTGCATCAGTTCTTCGGTACGATCTGTCCCGATCCCATGCTCAGTGGGACGCGCCCCAAGCCGAAGAAGAAGAAACAGGCCTCGGAAAGCACCGCTGAAAAGGAACGGCGCCTCCTGCGCGAGCGACGCGCGGCGCTGGGACTCAAGCGCACCCGTACGCTCGAGCAGCAGATCCTCGATCCGCACGAAGACGATCTGCCCAACTCGCTCCCCGACGCGTTGAACGAATTCACGCAGCTCGAGGAAGGGCACCAATCCCGGCCGCTCACCGCCCTCGCCGAGTACATCCAGCGCGAACTCGGGTTGTGCACCGGGTGCGAAGCCCCGCGTCTCCCCGCCTGGGCCGATCGCAATCGCATGCTGCTCGGCCAGCGCGCGTTCATGACCAACCTGCTCCCCGCCGTGCTGGTCCTGCTGTGCAAGTCGCTCCCCGAGGCCTACAGCGCGGGTCGACCCGCCGCGGTGCTGATGCTGAGCGGTGAACTGAGCGACCTGCCCTATCACCGGCTCATCGGCACGATGCAGCTGCTGGTGACGGTGTCCACGCCGTACAGCTTCGAAGGGCCCTGGTATCCCGCGTTCGTCGCCGCCGAGGAAATGCAGCTGCTGCACGCCGGCGTGCGCATGAACGTCGCCCCGCGACTGGCCACGCCACAGAAGCAGCCGGTGGATCGCGCGCATGGCGGGTGGGTGGGACCGAACTATCAGGTGTGGCCCGGCTACGGCGCGTTCACCCGTGGCTGGCCCAGGAGCGACCATGCCGACGGCCGGCAGGTGGTCGTGAGCCAGACGGACATGCTCGCCACGATCATTGCCTTCTCGGTCCTGGTGATCGATGGCCTCGAAACCTTCGGGACCCCCATGACCGACGAGGAGGCCGATGCCTACTGGCATCTGTGGCGTGTCTTCGCGGTGCTCAAGGGCATTCATCCGCCAGGTCGTCCGCACGACGGCTCATGGGTGCCGGAAACGCTCAAGGATGCGCGCGAGTTCTGGCAGACCTATCGCCGGATGTATCTCTGCGGCCCCACCACGCGTGACGGCAACTGGGAGGACAAGGCGCGCCTCGCCAATCCGGCCGGCTGTGCACTCACGAGTGCGCATCTGCACATGATTGCCAAGATGCTCCGGAAGTGGCTGCCCTACGCGCCGGTGTCCGAGGCGCGATGGCTCACGATCGTGCGCTGGTACGTGGAGTTTCTCTCCGGCGAGGAAGGCGCCGCGCGCGTGGGCGTGCCGCGCGTGAAGCTCGGCGCCCTCTGGCGCTACATCGCCTGGACACTGCCGAAGAAGATCGAGAAGCGGCTCGACAAGCTCGACCCCAACCTGCACGTCGCGTTGAGCAGCTACGCGCTCGTCTCGCTCGTGAATCAGGAGTACGGAACGCGACTGGTGTTTCCGGTGCCGCAGACGCTCGAGGATCTCACGCAGAACAACCAGAGCTCCATTCGTGAGAAGTTCGCCGCGCGCCTGCGACGGGTGTTCTCGCAGTCGGACACCACCCCCGACGCGGAATCCGCGTGAGCGACACCATCCTGGCCTCTCGCGACATCCCGCGCGGTGCCACCGCCGCGCAGTGCGAACGCGTCCGGAACATTGCCTTGGCGCTCCCCGGCGCGGAGGAAGCGCTCGACCGGTTTGCGTTTCACGTCATGGTGAAGGACAAGCCCAAGGGGTTTGCGTGGTCGTGGCTCGAGCGGCTCCACCCCAAACAGGGGCGCGTCGAGAACACGGCGGTACTCGCCATACGCACGAGCAGCGTCGCTGAGCGCGACCTGCTCATCGCCCACGATCCCACCGTCTACTTCACGGAACCGCATTACAACGGCTATCCCGCGGTGCTGGTGCGGCTCGATCGCGTCACCACGACCACGCTCGAGTCCCTGCTGCTCGAAGCGTGGCGCATCATGGCGCCGCGGGAGCTGCGCGACCTGGTACTCGACTAGCGCGAGCCCCCAGCTGCCGTCAGGCTGTCTCGCGAAACGCCGCGAGGCCAAGGCGCCACTGCCCCTCACCCGTATCCATCGACAGCGTGCCGGCGCGCATCGCGCCGTACACCTCGGCCATCGTCGGCGCATTCAGCACGCTGGCCGGCGCGGCGCCGCGATAGCCGCGGAGCCCTGCAACCCAGAGCAGCGCGGTACCCGCGACGGCGCTCGCCATGCGACGCGACCACACAAAGCGTGGCGGCAGCACGGACACGGCCTCGCCCGCATATGCAGTGAGCAGTCGCCCACACGCGTCCGCGTCCATGCGGGAGAAGACCGACACCAGCGCGAGATCGTAGTACGGATCGTTCACCGCCGCCGTCTGCCAGTCGAGTAGCATCAGGCGCGTACCATCGAAGACCAGGTTCGACGGATTGAGATCGTTGTGACTCAACACCGGATCGCGATCGCTCGGCGGCGGCACCTCGTCGAAGAGCGCGTCCACGGTGGCATTGACCCACTCCGGGAGCGGATGCGTGGCGTTGGCCGCCTGCTGGATCTGGCGCACGAACGTCTGTGCGCGCGCGGCGGGGACATCGAGCGAGATCGGCAGCGCGTGGAGTCTTCGAATTGTCGCGCCGAGGAGCGTCATCGCCGCATCGTGCGTCGCCGGCTGGCCGTAGTACGGCGCCCAGCCCCGGTCGTCGATCGCCTCGCTCACCACCACGCGGTGCGAGGAATCGGCATGCACCACCGTTGGTGCCACGCCCGCCGATGCGGCCGCGCGCTGCACCGCCACGCTGCGCTGCCAGGCGGCCTCCGGCTCGCTCGCCGGCGTGCGCTTCACCACGAAGCGCCCGGCCGGGCCGTCGAGCCGGTAGACACCCGCGCCCGACTGGCCGGCGCCAACGGGCCGAATGGTGGTGCCCGGCGGGCACAGCGCCGCCGGAAGAAGCCCCTCGATTTCTGTCGTCATGTCATTAATATTATCCGGGTAATATTCGAACGCCACCCCAATCTTCACCATCATGTCCGGCTTTACCGCCTTCAGTGGCACTTCCCGACTCGCGAGCGGCACGCTGGCCGACGCCGCCGGGGCAATCGTCCGAGCGATGCACGCGCGCGATAACGGACCCCTCCTCATCTTCGACGACCGCACCGGCCGAGTCGTGGACATCGACTGGCGAGGAACCGAAGACGAGGTCACTGCGCGCTACGCCGGCGCGTCGGTGCCGGCATCGGCCCCGGCGGCTACCCCCGCCTCAGAATCACCTGCCGCCCCGCGTGGCCCTGGCCGCCCGCGCCTGGGCGTCGTGGCCCGCGAGGTCACGCTGCTCCCCGCGCAGTGGGACTGGCTCGGACAGCAGCCCGGCGGTGCCTCCGTCACGCTCCGCAAGCTCGTCGATCAGGCCCGCCGCGAACGCGCCGGTACCGACGCCACGCGCGTCGCGCGCGAGA
>JBDHVK010000005.1:0-73117 GCA_039809645.1 Gemmatimonas sp. | reverse complement strand
AGAAGGCGGCTGATGCCCTGCGCGCCGGTGTGGGTGCGGCGGGTCGCGGTGCATTCGCCGGTGGCGGTGGCGCCGCTGGCGGCGGCGCCGGGCGCGGCGCAGGACGTGGCGGCGACTCGACGCGCATCGCGGCGGCGCCGGACACCACGTTCAAGGTGCCGAACCTCCCCGACAAGTTCTTCACGCCGGCGCAGATCGCGGAAGCGGTGCTCGCCGGCCGAAAGATGTACACGGCGGACAAGGTGGGCGCGGCCACGCAGGAAGTGCCCGCCGACACCACGAACGGATTCCAGTTCGGCCTCGAAGCGACCGTGGGGACCATGGGTGGCCTCACGGCGCTGCATCATGCCGTGCGTCAGGGCAACGTCGCCTCGGCGCTGGCGCTCATCGACGGGGGCGCAGACATCAATGCGCCAATGCTCTCCGACAGCACCACGCCGCTGCTCCTGGCCGCGGTGAACGGGCAGTACGACATGGCGATGGCGCTGGTGAAGAAGGGCGCGAACCCCAAGCTCGCGTCGACCGCCGGGCTGACGCCGCTGTACGCGGTGCTCAACACCTACTGGCACCCCAAGTCGCGCTATCCGCAGCCGCAGGACTGGCAGATTCAGAAGGCCAGCTACCTCGAGGTCATGGACGCGCTCATCAAGGCGGGCGCGGACGTGAACGTGCCGCTCAAGAAGAACCTCTGGTTCTTCGGCTACAGCAACTGCGGCAACGCGAACTGCGGTCTCGAGATGCTCGATGGCACGACGCCGTTCTGGCGTGCCGCGTATGCGGTGGATCTCGACGCGATGAAGCTGCTGAAGGCGGCGGGCGCGATCGACACGATGCCGAGCCGTCCGCCCGCGCGTCGCGCGCGTCCGGGTGCCGGTGCGCCGGGTGGCCCGGACTCGTTCAATGCGAACGCGGATCCGGCCGCGCAGGCTGCGCCGGTCGGCGTCGGAACCTATCCGATTCACTCGGCGGCCGGCGTGGGCTACGGCAACGGCTTCGCGGGCAACGCGCACCGTCACGCGCCCGACGGCTGGATGCCCGTGATGAAGTATCTCGTCGAGGAGCTGCATCACGACGTGAACAAGCGCGATGCGGGTGGCTACACGCCGCTGCATCACGCCGCCGCACGTGGTGACAACGAGATGATCCTCTATCTCGTGAGCAAGGGCGCCGACCCGAAGGCCGTGGCCCGCAACGGGCAGACGACGGTCGACATGGCGAACGGTCCGGTGCAGCGTCTGCGCCCGTTCCCGGAGACGATTCAGCTGCTCGAGAAGCTGGGCGCCAAGAACAACCACAAGTGCGTCGGTTGCTGATCAGTTGAGTGCTGGCGGGCGGCGCAGGCGCCGCCCGGAAAGAGAAATCCCGTTCGGGATGCCGCGAAGCGGTATCGCCGAACGGGATTTTCTTTTCGGGGGGCGCCTGTGCCGCCCACCACGACCGCTTCGCGCGACTACTTCTTTTCGCCGGCGAGCATCAGCTGCACGTGCTCATTCACCTGCGTGAGCCCGCCTTCCTTGTCCGACCAGTCGATGCGTCCGTCGGCGTTGACGTCGGCGCCCATGGTGATCTGCTGGCAGAGTGACACCAGCTGCGACATGAGCGCGGCGGCCGCCTTCGCATCCTTGGCCTGCCGAATCTGTTGCGCGATGGCGATGGCCTGATCGGCGCGCGCTGCGGTCGATCGGGCGGCCGTGGCGATGTGCGTCGCGTGCACCTTCACGTTGGGGCTCGCGCCCGGCTCCTTCGCGGCGAGCTCGATGTGATTCGCCACGCCGAGGGCGGCCGGCTTCACGCCGAAACCCTTCCCCGGTCCGGTCTTCTCGAGGCTCGCGTCGAGCGCGTTCAGAATGTGGCCAGCGTGCAACTGCAGGGCGGCCAGATCATTCAGATTGCGCATTGCCAGCGCCGCGTGTTGTGACGCCACGGTGGCTTCGGCAAACGCAATGACGAGCAGGCCGCTCTTGTCCGGCGTGTCGATGTAGCTGGTGGTGAGATGCGAGATATGCGTTCCCACCATGCCGGCCGGGAGCTGGCTCGACGGGACGAAGCCGCTGGCCGCGACGGCGACGGCCCGCCCAGGGAGCGGCGCGCCGGTGAGCTTGGCCATGATGCTGTCGAACTGAGTGCGGAGGCCTTCCGTCGTGCTCACCAGAAAGCGCTGCCGCCGATACTCGGCGTCGGTCATGCCCTTGGTCTTGAGCACCTCGGCCACCAGCCGCTGCTTCTCTTTGGCGAGATCCGCCTGGGTCTCGTCCTTCTTGTTCTTCGCTTGTGCCGCGCGCGCATCGGCCGAGTCGTGCACGAGACCGATCGCGACCTGCGTCTCCGCCAGCTTGCGCACCTGCTCGAGCGTCAGCGCCGGCGGGCCGGCTGATGCGGCCGGTGCCGGAGGCGGACCGCCGGTGGCCTGCGCCTCGAGCGAGGCGGTCGTGAGGAGCAATCCCAGCGCGAGCAGCGCGGGGACGTAGGAAGGCCGCCAGGTGCGGCCATCACGAAGCGGGAGGGAGTGCATCGTGTCGCCTGAAAGGTTGGTCGGGAGCGCGTCGGTACTGGATTCGGGCGACGCGTCCCACCCCGCGAAAGTGCGGCCCCGACACGGGTCGCACCAGTCCCAACGCGTCGATTGCGCCGAGCGTTGACTCGCATGCCCCGACTGGCGGGCCCGCCCGCCAGCGCGCAATCTCTTGGCGTCTCGCCAACACCTGTTCGCCCCACCCCGCCTCTGGGAGCGCTTCATGCGTCGACTTCCGCAGTCCCTGCGTTCGCACCTGCTGACCATCCCCCTCCTCACGGGCCTCGTGACGCTCGCGACATCGGCGCACGCCCAGGGCGGCGGCGCTCCGCCCGACCCACGCAATCGCGGCGGCGGCAATTGCGCGCAGAACGCCTACAACTGTGTCGACGCGGTCAATCCGCTTCCCGCGCCGAACACGGTGTGGATGGAAGAGATGACGTGGATGGATGTCCGCGATGCCATCAAGGCGGGCAAGACCACGGTGATCATCACGACCGGAGGGATGGAACCCAATGGTCCGTGGCTCGCCACGGGAAAGCACAACTACGTGTTGCACGCCAACTGTGAGGCGATTGCACGCAAGCTCGGCAATGCGCTGTGCGCACCGATCGTGAAGTTCGTACCCGAGGGACGCATCGACCCGCCGACCAGTCACATGGTCAGCCCCGGCACCATCTCCATGCGCGAGGACACGTTCCGCAACCTGCTCATGGATATCGGCATGAGCCTCAAGCAGCATGGCTTCCAGAACATCATCTACATCGGTGACAGCGGCGGCAATCAGGCCGGACAGCGTTGGGTCGCCGATTCGCTCACGAAGATCTGGCAGGGCTCGCCGGTGATCGCGCACGTGCAGGAGTACTACGATTACGCCGGTGCCGCCGCGTACATGAAGGACCATGGCATCGTGGATGGTGCTTCCGACAACCTGCACGATGATGCGATCATCTCGCTCAACATGTTCATGGACGATCCCAGGAGCATCCGGTACGACGAGCGCGTGAAAATCGGCAAGGCATCCATCAACGGCGTGAATCTCGCCGACCGGAAGAAGAACACCGAGCTCGGCAAGCAGATCATCGCCTTCCGCGCGCAGATCACGGTGGACGCCATCAACAAGGCCATTGCCAACAAGGGGACCTTGCCGGCCCCGGCCGGTCGCGGCCGCGGCGGACCGGGGATGTAGCTGCAGGGACAGCGCGAATGACGCTCGTGACGCGTGCACGGTGCACGCGTCACAGCGCGATGTGAGTCACGGTGCTATTGATCGCGCGTCGCCAACCCGGAGCGCGTGATGCAACAATTGAAGTTCATTGTGCCCAAGACGGGCCACGAGTTCACCGCCGACTTCATGGATCGATTTCCGGTGGTGCTGAATGCCGAAGAAGCCGTCCTGGGCATTGCTGAGCTCTTCACCGAAGCCGAGCTCATCGCCGGACTCGGCGTGGTCTTCCCGCTCGTCTCAGCCGTGATCGGCCAGTGGTTCACGCTGGGATCAGGCTACGCGGCCGCACGCGAAGAGATCGCGAGCAAGAACATGAAGTCCGGCTTCGCCACCGGTGCGGTGATCGGCGCCGACGGGACGAAGGCCGAGACGATGCGCGATCTCTTCTGGAAGTTCTCGCCTGAGAGCAACCCGTTCGATCAGGAAGCGGGGAAGATCGCGCAGCAGTGCTACAACCAGGGACTGGTTGCCGGATTCATGCAGGGTCGAGCGCTCGATCAGGAGCAGCGCACCTGGCTCTGGCGTCAGCTCGGTCATCAGCTGGGCGATCAATCGTGGCGCGGCAAGCCGAGTGACTGGGAGCGACGCGACTGGGTCGACTGGTACATCACGGCCGAGGTGGCCTTCCAGAAATTCCTGCTCGCCTGACCCAACCCTCACGACCGGAGCAGCTGTGGACAGCGACACCTTCATCAACAACCTGCTGGGCGAGATGGTCGACCGTATCGTGAACGGCAAGTCGGCACTGCCCGCGGGCGATCAGGCGAAGCTAAAGGAAAGCGTCCCTTTTCAGAGCGCCAACTTCTTCACCTGGTGTACGCCAGGCATCCCCGTCGAGCCCGCCGACTTCGCCTTTCTGAAGGGACTTCGAAAGCCGGTGGATCCGGAGCAATGGAAGGATCTCTCGGACGCCGAGAAGTCGCAGCGTCGCGGCGACGAGAGCTACGCGCTCACGGTGGCGATGGACAACTTCTCCGTGCTGGTGGACACCGTGCCGAACAAGAGCGGCATGGTGGACAGCCTGCAGGTGTGGGAGCCGCAGAACCGGATCTCGCACATCTACGAGAGCGCTTCGCTTCTCCGAGGTGGCCGATACGCCCGCCTCCCCTGACGCCCAGGCGCGCATCGACAAGATCAGGGAGGCGCTCGTCGAGACCGTCCAGAAAACCGACGCGGACACGAACGAGACGTTCACCGAGCAGCGTCCGTCGAAGATGGTCATGGCGTACAACAAGTACGCGGCGGAGTACCTGGCGGCACTCAGCGGCTACATCGACCTGATGGGGAAGGCGACCGACGGCAGCGCCGCCGACGTCCAGCGCGCCTCGATGCTCGGCCCGGCCGCGTACCAGCAGGTCACCGCCGCGTACGACGCGTGGGAGTCGCAGGGCTTCAAGACGAAGTATGAGCGAATGGTGGCCAACCTCGCGCAGCTGGAAGGCGTGAGCATGACGCTGCTGCTCAAGGAATACCAGGAGATCTTCCGCCGCAGCCAGCGCACCTCACTGCTCGACGGCAGCGACTACAACGTGTCGCGACTGGTGCCGGGCGCGTTCTACGAATCCGGTGGCTGGACGCAGTACACTTTCTCGACCTCCGAGCTGCAGTCGGTGGATCTCACCAA
Source organism: Gemmatimonas sp. (assembly GCA_039809645.1). Taxonomy (GTDB): domain Bacteria; phylum Gemmatimonadota; class Gemmatimonadetes; order Gemmatimonadales; family Gemmatimonadaceae; genus Gemmatimonas. Next base: position 67,753 of record JBDHVK010000005.1, on the reverse strand, counting down.
GACGCAGAAATATCGGGGTGCCGCCAACTATGGCCTCATCTTCGGTGGCAGCGGCGGCCATGCGCGGGAGAATCACTCGAGCACCGTGAGCTTCGACAACACGACCATTCGCTTCGAGTTGACGCAGGTCCCGATCGTGCGCGCGTGGTTTCGCGAGGACTTCCTGACCAGCACCAAGTGGCGCTTCAAGGCCGGTGACGGCTCGGGAACGGTCAATCCCGGTGATCTGCTGAGCAACGGCGACGCGACGCATCCCGAGGGCAAGCTCTTCGCGTATCCCACGGTAGTGCTCTTCGCCCGCAACATCAGCATCTCGAAGAGCACCTACGACAAGCTCGCGACCGAAGCCCAGCAATCCACCTCGGGGCGGGCGGGGTTCAGTCTTGGGCCCTTCGCGATCGGTGGCTCGGGCAGCTATCACACGACCGAGCGCAAGTTGGAGGTGAAGCAGACCAACGACATGATCACGGTGCCCGGCATGCAGATCATCGGTTTCCGCAATCATATCCTGCCGAAGAGTCCAAACCCCGATCCGGCCGTGAGCGCCTGGGTCTGAGGCGATGGCGATCGATGCGTGGCCGCTCATCCTGCAGCATGTGCGAGAGATCGCGGAATCGCACGTCGCACCGCCGGAGCGCGCGCAGCTCAAGATCATCACCCCGTTTCCGCCTGACGGCCCGGACTTTCCCGACTTCGCGCCCGAATCACTCGAGTTTCTCGATCGCCCGGACGATGCAGACGCCGCATCGCACGACACGATCCGGGCCTTCGAGTTCGCGCGCCGCGTGGATCCGCTGTACTACGACTACAGCTATGGTATCCGCTCGGAGGAGTATCGGCTGAGTGACGTCTGCTCGCGCTTCTTCCAGAACGCAAAGCCCGCCGAGCAGGCCGATGCGGCCTTTCGCGCCGCTTTCACGGAAGTCGGCGATGCCTTTCTCCGGCGCTACAAGCGCAGCACCGCTGGCGATCTGGGGCACGTGGACTTCCGCTACACGGCACCCACCGTCGTCTCATGGGGCGCCGATCCGTTCAGCGTGTCGGGCGCCGAGGTCACCCGGCTGATCGGCAAGGCCACGCAAGTCTATGAAGCCGTTGGGGCCGAAGCGTCACCGTTGGTGGCGCCCATCCTCGCCGGGCTCGCGGCGCTTCGGCTCAGCCGCTTCTCGTACGAACTGGGCATGTTCGACATCGTACGCCCCTGGTTCGATCCGCGCTTGCTACCACATCCCGCCTGGGCGTTCGCCGACGGGAGTCGCACGCTCTACGGCGAGAATGACCCGATCTTCGCCGACGGGACCGTGCGACTTGCCTACGCGCTGCGCATCTACGTGGTGCGACGCGCGCGGAGCACGCCATTGCCGCCGGAGCAACCCACACCACCAGTCGTTCGCGGCGAAGCCGTACGCGAGATGCTCCACGTGAACGAAGCCGTCCTCGCTGCGGTGGCACGGCGCAAGACGCGCGACACCCTGCTGACCCGCCGCCTCACTCGCGCCGCACAACTGCGCGGCACTTTCGCGACGGCGGTATTCACCTCCGGCGCCTCGCCAGCGCCAACCACGCCACCCCCACCGCCACCAGCGGAGGGATGGATGGTGGCGGCGATTCGCTGTCGGGTGCTGGGGTAGTGTTACGGCTACTGCAGATGGGGTACTGCTACTGCAGATTTGGTACTGCTACTGCAGATGGGGTACGGCCACTGCAGTCTTGGTCTCGGACTGTGGTGGCAGTACCCCATCTGATTTTGCCGTACCTCATCTGCAGTGGCCGTACCCCATCCGCAGTGGCCGTACCCCATCTGCAGTTGCCGTGCCCCATCCGCAGTGGCAGTTACCGCAGTCTCGCCCGCTCAATCTTCATTGCCGCCCCCGTTGGCAGCGCCCCCGCAGCACCAATTGCGGTGGCCGGCCCCTCTCGCACCGCGAGGTACACGACGCCGCCCGGGCCGAAGCCGAGGATGGTGCGGCCTTCGGGGATGAGCACGCGATCGACGGCCTGTCCGTCCTTGTTCAGGATGTCGTACACCACGCCGGCAGGTTGTGGCTTGGTCGGGATGGTCTGGATCCAGATGTTGCCATCGAGATCGGCACGGGCGCTGCTGGCGAAGAACGGCGGCTGGTAGTCGGGGAGCTCGCTCGCGGAGACCACGGTGAGTTTGGGCGCCGTCATCTGCGGTGCGCGAACGGGGCCGCCGGCACCGGGGGCGCCGTCGCCGGCGCGCATCTCGAAGCGCATGGTCACCGGCGCGCCGCCACCACCCGCGCCGCCCATCATGGACTGGAAGCCCTGCTGCAGCGCGTTGCCGCCGGCGGAGCCGCTCGAGAACTGCTTCTCGAGGATCTTCGAGACCGAGTCGACCAGCTTGCTCTTGTCCTCATCGGTCATGCGCTTCCAGTCGAAGACGACCTTCGGCGAACTGCGGCGCTGGCCGTCGGAACCGACCCAGTCGACGTGGAAGTCGCTGCCGCGCAGGATCGCGATATCGCCGGTGGACGTCACGACCCACTCGTCCACGGTGGGCAGCGGATTGATTTCCACCGAGATGCTGATCTTGTCGTCAGCGCGGCTGATGATCGGTCGCGTCCGCGGGATCTTCACGAAGCCCACCGTGTCGAGCACGCGCGTCTGCAGGTTGACGCGCACGACCGCCATCGAATCGGGGACTTCCACCTGGGGCGCGTTCCCCGCGCCGGGCGCGCCGCTCATGCGCATCTGCACGTTGGGCATGCCGCGATACACCAGATGGCCGTTGCTGTAGTACGCGCCAAGGCCCGCGGCGAGCATCATGGCGTCCTGCGCGCGCGGCACACTCATCGTGCGCCCCAACTTGCCCTGCGGGTCGATCACCAGCATCGAGAGCGACGCGGGGTCCACGAAGAGTGTGGAATCTCCGCGAAACGCGATCAGGCTGCCCGAGCGCGGGCCATAGGCGTTCGCCGTGCTCGGCGTGGAGTCGGCGACGACCGACAGAACCTTCATCGTGGAGTCGAGCAGGAGCACTCGTCGACTCGCGATGTCGTTCACCAGGAGGCGACCGCCGGGAAGCGCGCGGACGTTCGTCACCATCCCGATGGAATCGGTGGTGGTGGCGAGCGTGGGGCCCAGTTGGCGAATGGCCGGGCGCGACTGGGCGCCGGCAGAAACCGCGGCGGCCGCGCCCAGCGCGAGCGCGCGGACGAAGAGGCGAGTGTACGTCATCGACAGACGGGGAAGGAGAGAGTGAGACGGCCGCATGGAGTATGCGCCGGTCCGGAGTGGAAATTCGGGGAGAGTCATCGCATGATCACCTGCGTCATGCCGCCCATGCCGCCGGCCATCATCATGCCGCCGGCGCCCATGAAGCCGCCGCCGCTGCCGGCAGTGCCGGAACGGATGGACTTGAGATAGCGATCGTCCAGCGCCGTGGCGATGAATGGCGGCAGCTGTCGGTACTGCGCCTTCGTCAGCAGCTTCTTCACCGCGGGCGCATACGTCCGCAGGATGTCGATGCTCGCCTCACGCGCGCGCACGTACCGGGCATAGATCTCGTCGTGATTGAAATCGTTTGGCAGGGCGGCATAGGCCTTGGCCAGCGGCGACCAGATCGAATCGAGCCGTACCGTGAACCGGCGGTTCATCGTGGCGAGGCTGTCGGCCTGATCCGCGCTCAGCTTGAGCGTGTCCTGGTCGCGCAGCATCGTCGCCAGCGGGTTCGGCACGCCGCCGGTGCCGAACTGCGCCTTGATGATGGCCTCCTGCATCTTCACGCCCTCCGTGCGACGGCCGCGATCGAGCGACTGCGTGAGCAGCTGCCGCTCGCGCGTGGGGCCGATGTCATAGCGCAGCTGCGCCGTGATCGTGACCGGCGTACGGAACTGCTGGAACTGCGGGTTCGTGGCCCCGAAGCGCTGATTCACTTCGTACTTGTAGCGCTTCGTCACCGGATCGAAGCCGCGCACATAGAGCAGCGACTGATCGAGGAACGGCGTCTGCCCCCACCCCTTGAGGTGGTCCTGGCCGTTGACGAGCAGATCGGCCGCACCCAGCGGGTTCGAGACCGTGAGGGTGAGCGTGGACCGCTGCGGCAGGCGCAGCTTGAGCGGATTGAAGGAGATGCCGAGGCTCGCCGTCTGCTGCCAGGGCCCCTGGCAGCTGTTGCGCGCGGCGAGTTTGCCCAACTGGCTACTCAAGCAGTCCTTCGCGACCCGCGACCCCGCACTGAGCAGCGACTGCATGCCACTGGCGACGGCCATGTCGCCCGACGAGATCGCCGGATCGAACACGAACGCGCGATCGTTGCTGTAGCCGTCGCCATTCACATCGCCCGCAATGCTGGGCGTGAACGGCGTTCCGGCACGCACCTGCCCGAACCAGCTCAGGCGAACCAGGTCGAACGCGTTGTACGTGAAGCCATAGGTGAACTGATGGCGCGAGTCGAAACTCGAACGCGACCAGCCGATGGCATTGGGATCACCCGCAGTGCTCGTGAAACCGCGGAACTGCTCTCGCACGTTGCTGTAGGTGTAGCTCGCGTTCCAGGTGAAGTTCGAGCTGAACGTCATGGGTGAGAGACGCACACTCAGCTGCGCACTGCGCGACGCGAGATCGCTCCGCTGCTCGGTGACGCGCTGGAACTGGCTCGTGATACGCCCGTCGGCGGCGGCAATGCCACCCGTCACCGGCACGATGCTCGTGGGCAGCACGAACACCGGGCGGCTCGCCTCGTTGTCGAGCGCGAAGCGCGTGATGCCGGCGAAGTTGCGGTCGATGAAGCTCGCCTGGTTCGTATTGAGCGAGTACGTCGCGTCGAAGGTGGCATTGAAGCGGTTGCGCAACACGGCACCGCTCCAGCTCAGATTGGAGCGCACGCTGCGCGAGGGAATGAAATCCTTCGCGAAGAGCGTCACGTTCGGCGCGCTGTTGGAGAACACCGTGCCCGTCGTGCCATCCGCGCACCGGGTGGGAATGCGTGACGGGTCGGTGTAGGCGTTCCAGTCGGGCGTCGGGGTTGCCGCCCCGACGCACGCGAGCTGCTGAATGGCGCTTGCGAGCCCGGTATTGTCGATCGCCGAGCCGATGAGCGTGCCCTGCGGCGTATTCTGGAAGAGCCCCACGCCACCACGCACCACCGCGCGCGGGCCACGGAACGCGCCGGCGAACGCGCCGATCTGCGGCGCGGTGCCGTACTGCCACGAAAAGCCGGCGCGCGGGCTCACGAACACGCCGTTGGGAACAAGATCGTTGCGCACGCCGAACTGCGTCTCGATCGCCGTGTTGCGCGTGGGAGCATCGAGGAAGCGGTTGCCGTCGACGCGCACGCCGTACTGGAACTGCAGCCGATCGGTCCGGCGATACGAGTCACCGAGCGACAGGGCCCCCACGACCTGGCTGGTGCTGCGTTCGCGCGGCGACAGGGTGCGTGTGAAGCTCACCGGAATGCCGGCCTGCAGGTCGCTCAGGGAATTGTACGTGAAGGTGCCCAGGCGGTTGGTGGTCTGATCCTGCGCCGCGCCCTCGCGCCGGAGCTCGCTGGCCAGCTTGAGCCGATGCTTGTTGTTGCCGCTGAACCACGAGAGCGTGTTGGCGGCCTGAAGACCGGTCGTCGTCTGCGAGGTCCCCAGGAACTGATTGCCGCCAAAGCTGAGCAGTTGCACGCCGTTCGTGCCGTCCGCGAACGTCGAGTTGACGCGCACCCGGCCACCGGGCAGATCCAGCAGCGGATCACCGCTGCTCTCGGCGCGGTTGGCGCTCACGTTCGTCTCGGTGAGCACGCCCACCCCGCGCAGGGTGAGGTAGCTGCTGTGCCGCGCCTGCAGTCCGGCGTTCACGTTCGTGCGCGACGCCGACGTGGTGGGGAGCGCGGTGGTGAGCGGCACGGCCGGATTGGTCTTTTGCCAGCTGCCGTTCACCGTGAGGTTGTACGCCGTGCCGCTCGTGCTCGACGGCGGCGCGAAGTCGATCGCCCCGAGCACCGAGCCCTGATCGCCCAGCCGACTCGACGGCACCCCGCTCGCGGTGAGCGGCACCTGGTTCGCCAGCAGGATGTTCTGGAGCCGCGTCACGGAGTCCACGGCCACGCCGCTCGCCTGCAATCCCACCGCCGAGGTGTTGAGCAGCGATTGCAGGTCATTGCTGCGGCGCCCCAGCTGATACGACAGCGAGTAGAACGCCTTGTCGAAAACGAGCGGGCCACTGACGCTGCCACCCAGCGAGCCGTTGGTGTACTTCTGCCCCTGCGCCTGCGCGGCGCGGTCGGTCCACTGGAGCTGCGGCGCATCGCCGACAAACGACAGCGCGCGGCTCGAGAAGTTCGAGCCCGAACGCGTGCGCAGCTGGAACTGCCCGCCGCTGAAGCCACCGCGCGACACATCGTACGGGCTCGTGGCCAGCGAGCTGAAGACGCCGGCGTCGCGTGGCAGCCCAGCGCCGCCAAAGAGCATGCCGTTGAGCGTCGTCTGATTCTGATCCGCGCCGAGCCCGAGCACCGAAAAGCCGTTCGCGCCACCATCCTGACCGGGCACGAGCTGCACGCCCGGCAGCGTCGCCGCCATCGCCGCCAGATCATTCATCTGATCGGGTGGGAGCGCGGGGTTGTTGGTGGCGATGGTCTTCTCCGTACCGCTGATGTCCTGGCCGGCTTCCCCGCGCGAGACCTTCTGCCGGTCGGCGGTGACCTTCATGGCATCGAGCACCGCGCCGACCTTCGACAGCTTGGCGTCGGCGAGCAGCACGTCTTCATCGGCGGTGCGCTTCACCTCGAAGCGCTTCTGACCGTACCCGACCGCGTTGAGGGTGACCATGTAGTCGCCATCTCCGTTCGGGAACGTCACGGTGAACCGCCCCTGCCGATCGGTTCGGGTGGTGCGATTCACGTTCCCCGAAATGGAGGTCACGATGACCGCCACACTCTCGAGGGGTTCGTTCTCGGTATTGGTAATGCGACCGCGGATGACGTCGACCTGCTGGGCCGCGGCGGGTGGAGCGGTCAGCCCCAGCAGTGCCAGGAGGGCGACGAGGAGATAGGGAAAACGACGAGACACGTCGGGAGGGGCTTGGGACAGGGCGGTACCTTGTGAGAGGTACGCCGGGGAAGGGGCTGGCGTTTCGACACCACTGGCTTTGGGAGTGGTTTCCTCGAGGCGGGGGAAAGGCGGAACCCCTCGGGATCGAGGGGGAAGGTGATGAAGGGGGGAGAACTCAAGGACTGCAATTGCGGTCCTTGAGAACTCCCCCCTTCACAGCCCTCCCCCTCGAATCCTGAGGGGTTTACCACCGCTTCGACCAGCGGATCGAGTCAGAACTCCCCGACCATCCCAATCTCCGTCTCCAGCTCATACCCGAACTTCTCGCGCACGCACTGCTGGGCGTGCGCAATCAGCGCGCGCACATCCGACGCCGTCGCGTGTCCGAGATTCACCAGAATGTTCGCGTGGATATGCGAGATCTGCGCGTCGCCGACGCGATAGCCCTTGAGTCCACACTGGTCAACGAGCCGGCCGGCGCCGATGCCCTCGATCTTCTTGAAGACGGAGCCGGCGCTGGGGTGGACCTGCAGCCACGGATGTCGTGAGCCGCGCCAGGAGAGATTCTCCTGCAGAATGCGATGCAGCACCGCCGGGTCCTCCTTGGCGAGCTGAAAGCGTGCACTGAGGACGATGTCGCGGCGATGATGAAAGACCGTGTCGTCGTAACCGAACTGGATGTAGTCGGCGTCGACGGTCCGGCGCTCGCCCTCCTGCGTGAGGATGTCGCACGCGGTGAACGCTTCGGCGATGAACATCGTGCGTTCGCGTTCGGGCGCCGGCGAGAGGAAGTGCAGATTTTGCCAGAGCGCGCCGCCCACGGTGCTCGGAATGCCGACGTAGTGCTCGAGCCCCGACCAGCCGGCCCGCACGGTCTCGAGCACGAGGTCCTGTACCACCGCACCGCTTTCGCTCCACAACTCGCCGGTATCGCTCAGCGTGTGCGCGATCGCACGATTGCGAATCACGAGCCCGCGAAACCCCTTGTCGCCCACGAGGATGTTGGCGCCGAGGCCCAGCACGAACCACGGCATCTGCGCCTGCTTCGCGGCGGTGACGGCGGCGGCGAGATCGTCGGCGCTGGTGGCCTCGTAGAGCCAGTCGGCGGGGCCGCCGATCCTGAAGGTGGTGTACGGCGCGAGCGGCGCGTTGGCGTGGAGACGCGAGGGGGACAGTGCGGAAAGTGACGCGGGCGTCGTCATGCGATCAGAAGGTGATCAGAGGGTGGCAGGCGTCACGGGGAGTCCGGCGTGGTGCGCGACTTCGCGCACCCGACGGTCAACGGAGAGGAGTTCGATGGCACCAAACTGTCGCGCGGCCTCGAGCGCCGTCGCCACGTGTATTGCGCCGAGCGTGGGAATCGGTGCGCCCGAGAGCGCGCCAGATGCGCGCTCCAGCACCGCTTCATCCAGCGAAAACCGGATCCAGCTGCTGGCCAACTGCGCGAGATACTGCTGCAGCGCGAGTGACTCGACTGTCGTCAGCCGACCCTGACACTCGGCGCGATGGATCGCCCGCCGACACTCCGCGAGCGTCAACGAAGACGTGATCACCCGCGAAGCATCAGCCACCGACTGACGGACCACCTCGGCCAGGTCGGGTTCGTGGAACAACCACGACAACAGCGCGCTGGTTTCGAGGTAGGTGGTGCGTTCCAGCGTCACGAGAAGTCCGGGCGCTCGTCACGATCTTCAGCGAGCAGCTGCGCGGCGGTCCCTGGCGGGACGCGGACGGGACTTGGCTCGTAGTTCCACTTCGGCCGCTCCGCGAGCCTGAGCACGCCCTTGGCCGCGAGCTCCGCCAGCCGCTGATCGGTTGGCGACAGGGCGGTCGCGCCGAGCCCAGGCTGCCGCAACTCGGCGATCACCTTGCCTCGATCGGTGACGAGCACGGTTTCACCGCTCTGGACGTCGCGGAGCACGCGGCTGAGATGGGCCTTGAGTTCGCGGATGCCAACAGTGCGCACAGACGCTTTCGAATGAGGGCGGTCGGTCAGATCTCCGTTCGAATGTAGTCACACGTGACTACATACGCCATCGAGTAGTCACCACCGGCGCGCAACCCCGGCCTCCCGGACCCCGTTAATCTCCGGCGGGGTATCGGCCGGTCCACGGCCGCCGATCGCTCCCGGCTGGTCCTGCCTTCCTCGACTGCTTGTCCATGATCGATCGCCTGTCGCGTCTCCATGGCTTCCCCCTGCGTGCCCTGAGCCTGATGGCCGGGCTCGCGCTGGCCGCACCCGTGCTCGCGCCCACACCCCTGCCGGCGCAGTCCCGCGCCGACCTCGCCAAGGTTCTCAAGCGCTCGCTGCTGCCCAATGGTATGGAAGTGATCGTCGTGGAGAACCACGGCATCCCCATCGCCACGCTCGAGATCGATGTGCGCAACGGTGCGTTCACGCAGCCGCCGGAGTATGCGGGGCTCGCGCACATGTACGAGCACATGTTCTTCAAGGCCAACAAGGCGTTGCCCACCGCGGACGCGTTCACCGATCGCGCGGGGGAACTGGGTGCGGTATTCAACGGCACCACGCAGGAAGAGCGCGTGAACTACTTCCTCACGTTGCCGGCCGACTCCATCGCCGGAGGACTCAAGTTCCTGGCCGATGCGCTGATCAGCCCGCTCTTCCTTCCGGAAGAGCTGACCAAGGAAAAGGAGGTCGTGCTCGGCGAGTACGACCGCAACGAAGCACAACCGGGCTTCAACTTTCAGCAGAAGGCCACCGAGCTGCTCTATCCGGGGCAGTTCAGTCGCAAGAACACGATCGGCGATCGCACGGTGCTCAAGAACGTCACGCCCGAGCAGATGCGCACGATTCAGCGCAAGTACTATGTGCCGAACAACTCGGCGCTCATCGTCACCGGCGATGTGATTCCGGATTCGGTCTTCGCCCTCGCCAATCGCGTCTTCGGGGCGTGGCCACGCGGCGAGGATCCGTTCAAGGCCGACCCGATCCCGCCCATTCCGGCGCTGACGCAGAATCTGGCGAACATCAGCGAGGAGCCGATCAACGGCGTGGCCGTGCTGCTGCAGTGGCAAGGGCCGAGTGTGGGGAAGGATCCCAACGCGACGTACGCGGCCGACGTGTTCAGCGACGTGCTGAACAACCCCACCAGCACCTTCCAGAAGAACCTGGTGGACAGCGGGCTCTGGCAGGGCGTGGTGGTGAACTACTACACGCTCAATCAGACCGGTCCGATCTCCATCTCCGGCCAGACGACGCCCGACAAGTTCCGCGCGGCGATGGCCGCGCTCGAGAAGGAGATCGGGCGCTTCACCGACCCGACGTACGTGACGCCGGTGGAGCTCGAGAACACCAAGGCGCAACGCGCCGTGTCGAGCGCGTTCGGCATCGAAAAGGCCAGCGAAATCGCGCACACCATCGGGTTCTGGTGGAGCGTGTCGAACCTCGACTACTTCATGGGCTACACCGACCAGATGGCACAGCAGCGCATCACGGACCTCATGCGCTACACGTCCACGTACATCGCGGGCAAGCCGCGCGTGACGAATGTGCTGCTCTCGGCGCAGGCACGTCGCGCGCTGGGGCTGTCGGAGAAGGAACTGCTGACGCCCATCAAGGCTGGGGTGCGCCCGTGAGCGCGCGACATGCACTCTGTGCCGTGGCGCTGCTCGCCACGCTGACCGGCGCACTCGACGCGCAGGTCACTACGCGGCCGGCGCCGAAACCCACCGCGAAGCCCGCCCCGAGAGCGGCCGCTCCCGCCGAGCCGATGTCGCCCGCCATCATGGGCGACGACTCGCTCACGATGAAGTTCACCGTGAGCGGCATCCCGGTCATTCTGCGGCAGGTGACGGCCAACAACGTCGTTGCCGCGAACCTCTACCTGCTGGGCGGCACCCGCCAACTCACCCCGCAGACCCAGGGCACCGAGCTGCTGCTCCTCGAAGCGAGTGAGCGTGGCACCGTCAAGTATCCGCGTGACGTGCTGCGCGCCAAGATGGCGCGACTCGGCAGCGCGATTGCCGTGAGTGCCGGCGTGGACTGGACCACGGTGGGGCTGCGCGCCACGACCACGGGGCTCGACAGCACCTGGGCCATCCTCGCCGATCGGCTGATGGCGCCGCGCCTCGAGCCGGCAGAGGTGGAGCTCGTGCGCGAGCAGTTCGTGCAGGCGGTGGCGCAGCGGAAGGACTCGCCCGACGCGCTTCTGGATTATCTCGCCGACAGCATCGCCTACACGGGCCATCCGTATGCGCTCGAACCGGCGGGCACCGAGGAGACGCTCAAGAGGATCAGCGTGGCCGATCTCAAGAAGTATCAGGCCACGCAGATGGTGAGTTCGCGCATGATGCTGGTGGTGGTCGGCAATGTGTCGCGCAGCAAGGTGGAGCGACTGGTGCGCGAAACGATCGGTCGCCTTCCCAAGGGTGGGTACGCGTGGTCGCTGCCGCAGGCGCCGGCTGATCTGCCGGGCGCGTACGTCATCGAGAAGCGCGACGGTCTCCCCACGAACTATCTGCAGGGGTGGTTCCACGGCCCGCAGGCCACGAGCAAGGATTACGCAGCGCTGCGTCTCGCCTGCGCGGTGCTCTCGGGGCGCCTCTTCGGCGAGGTGCGTCAGAAGCGCAATCTCACCTACTCGGTGAGTGCACCGTTCGAAGAGCGTGCGTTCAGTGTGGGTGGCCTCTACGTGACCACCACGCAGCCAGACGAAGTGCTCGCGATCATGCGCGACCAGATCCGCGCGCTGCAGGAGGGCACGATCACCGACAAGGGGCTCGAACTGCTCGTGCAGCAGTTCATCGTGACGTACTTCCTCGACAACGAAACCAACGCCGACCAGGCAAACATGCTGGCGCGCGCAGAACTCTATCAGGGCGACTTCCGCCGCGCTTCGCGCTTCGTGGAGGAGCTGCGCGCGGTGACCCCATTCGATATCCAGAACGCTGCCCGCAAGTACATGCGGCAGGTGCGGTGGGCGTATGTGGGCGACCCGAATCGCGTCACGCCGGCGCGGCTGCTGCGATTCTGAGGTGGTGTTCAAAACAGCGAAATGACGCGCGTTATCTCGGTCGACTTGGCGTACGTGCGCTACCGTGACATTGGTGTGGCGCTGCTCACGGACTCGACCCGGCACATCGAATTCCTGGAGATCCCGCTCACCGGCGCCCCCGATCCGCAGGCGCTGGCCGATTGGCTCGTCGCACAGCTTGAGCACCACGGCGCCCGCGGGCTCTGTATAGACGGCCCGCTCGGTTGGAAGGCGCCCGACACCGACTCCCCGCATTGCCGGCGCAGCGAACGGGAATTGCGGGCGCCGGGAAAGACGGGGCTACCGCCCGATGGCGTGAAGCCGGCGACCTACCTGGCGTTCACGCGCTTCTCCATCGCGCTCTTCGAGCGGCTCACGATCACGCATGGTCTGGTGCTCCCCGGGCAGCCCGGCGCGTTACCGACGCAGCCGTTCGTCACCGAATGCTTTCCTACCGCCGCGTGGCGAGCGCTCGGGCTCACCCCGCTCATCGCCAAGGGAAAGGCGACGCCGGCGCATGTGGCCGAGGCGGCGGCCTGCTTCACGCGCGAAACCGGTTTCGCACTGACGCGAGCGCCCAACCATGACCAGCTCCAGGCGGCCATCGGCGGCCTCGCCGGCCTCGCGTGGGCGCGCGGCGACCACACCGCCGTCCATCTTGCTGGGGACGCCCCATTCCGTCTCGACGGCAGCTGGCGCGAAGGCTATATCATGTGTCCGACGCCGCGCTGATGCGCGCGCGGTCCCACGGCCGTTCTCCCCGTCCGCGACTCCCACCGCGACCTCCATGTCCGATTCGTACTCGCGCCGCGACTTCGTCGGCGACTCCGCCAAGCTCGCGCTTGGCGCCATGATCGTCCCCCGCTATGTGCTGGGCGGCCCCGGGTATCAGGCGCCGAGTGACACGCTCAACATCGCCTGCGTGGGTATCGGCGGTATGGGCATGAACAACATGCAGCAGGTGCTGTCGCAGAATGTCGTCGCGGTGTGCGACGTCGACTTCCCGTACGTCGAGCGCTCGCTCGACGGCCGGCTCAAGCCGCGGCAGGGCGAGCCGTCGCCCGAGAACGTGAAGCTCGGCGAAGCCTACAAGAAGGCGGCCAAGTATGCCGACTTCCGCGAAATGCTCGCGAAGCAGAAGGACATCGATGCGGTGATGATCGCGACGCCCGATCACATGCACGCCACCATCGCTTTGGCCGCGATGCAGCTGGGCAAGCATGTGTACGTGCAGAAGCCGCTCGCCTACTCGGTGTACGAAACGCGCCTGCTGGCCAAGGCGGCGGCGAACAACCCGAAGCTTGCCACGCAGATGGGCAACCAGGGGCACTCGGGCGAAGGGACCCACCGCGTCCGCGAGCTCATCGCCGCCGGCGTGCTGGGCAAGATTCACGAGGTGCACGTGTGGACCGATCGTCCGGTGCGCTACTGGGCGCAGGGCATTCCGCGCCCGCGGCCGGCGGGGGCCCAGGTTCCCACCCCCAATCCGCGCCCGCAGTGGAACATGGGCACGGTGGACAACGCGGTGCGCGCCGCGATGGCCGCGAACGACACCACGCCGCCGCCGGGCTTCAACTGGGATCTCTACCTCGGCGCAGCGCCGGAGATTCCGTATCACCCCGCGTATCATCCGTTCGCGTGGCGCGGGTGGATCGATTTCGGCGTGGGCTCGATCGGCGACATGGGTGCGCACCTCATGGATGCGCCCTTCATTGCGCTCGATCTTGATTCGCCGACGAGCATCACCGCGTCGTCGAGCCCGTGGGGAGGTGGCAACCAGAACCCGGCCAGCTACCCGATGGCGACGTTCGTGCAGTACGAGTTCCCCAAGAAGGGGAAGCGTGATGCGGTGAAGCTGTACTGGTACGACGGTGGGCTCATGCCGCCGCGCCCGGATCTTCTCCCGGATGGCGAACCGATGGCCAACCCCGGTTCGGATGGCGGCGGTGGCGTCTTCATCGGCGAGAAGGGGATCATGTTCTACGAGACGTACGGCAACAAGCCGCGCATCTACCCCGAGAAGACGGCCAGGAAGGCGGAGGAAGTGCCGAAGACGCTGCCGCGCATCACCACCTCGCATGAGATGAACTGGGTGCAGGCCGCGAAGGGCGAAGCGAAGGCGAGCTCGCCGTTCTCGTATGCGGCGCCGCTCACCGAATCGATGCTGCTCGGCATTGCCGCACTCCGCGCCGGCCAGGCGCGCAAGGTGCGCTATGACGGCAGCAAGATGGAGTTCACCAACGCGCCCGACGCGAATCAGTATCTGACGCGCGTCTACCGCAGCGGCTGGGAGCTTCGGTAAGCCGAACGCCACCCATGCCACCACTCACCGCCAACGACGCTCCATCTCTCACGCTCACCGCACCCGATGGGGCGAGCGCGCGGGTGTATCTCGACGGAGCGCACGTGGCGTCGTGGATCCCGGCCGGTGGACCAACGAGCGGAGACGAACAGCTGTTCGTCTCCGCTCGCGCGTTGTACGGACCCGGCTACGCCATTCGCGGCGGCATTCCGATCTGCTGGCCGCAGTTCGGCAAGACGGGCCCGCTGCAGCAGCACGGCTTTTCGCGCCTCATGCGTTGGAGCGTCGTGCGCGAGTCCGTGGATGCGCAGGGGGCACATGCGATATTGCGCCTGACCGATACCGACGAGACGCTGGCCGTTTGGCCGTTCTCCTTCAACGCCGAGCTCGCGGTGTCGGTCGGCGCGCGTACCCTGCGCGTCGAGCTCACGGTGACGAATACCGATGCGCAGCCGATGGAGTTCACCGCGGCGCTGCACCCGTACTTCCGCGTGCGCGACGCGCTAGCCGTGGACGTGCTCGGTCTCGAGGGGTGTCGTTACCGCGACGCGCTGCAGGGTGGCGCCGAGTTCACGGAGGCAAAAGGGGCTCTGCGCATTCCGGGTCCGATCGATCGCGTCTACCTCGACACGCCATCACAGGTCGCGCTGCGTGAGCCGCATCGCACGCTGCGCATCATCAAGTCGGGCTTCCCGGAGACGGTCGTGTGGAACCCCGGCGCGAGTGGCACGAGCAGCCGTGAAGACTTTGCGCCCGGCGACGAACAGGTGATGGTCTGCGTCGAGGCCGCGGCGGTCGATCCGCGCATCGTCGTGGTGCCCGGCGATCAGTGGACAGGCGTGCAGGAAATGATCGCCGAGTAGGTCCGCCGGAGTAGGCTACGGGCACAGCCTCTGCACCGCGCAGTGGCATGCTCACACATCTCTGGCATCTCCTCACGCGCACCTTCGACGACTTTGGCCGCGACCGCTGTCAGTCGATGGCCGCCGCGCTCGCCTACTATACCGCCTTCTCGCTCCCGCCACTGCTCGTGCTGCTGTTGCTCGTGCTCGGTGCCGTCACCGATCCGAGCACCATTCGCGACGCGATGGACGGCCAGCTGCAGACGCTCATGGGCAACAAGGGCGCCGAGCAGGTGAGCGCGCTGATGCAGCAGGCGCAGCGCCCGGAAGGCACGGGATGGCGCACCGCGCTCGGAATCCTGGCACTCCTCTTCGGTGCGACCGGCGTATTCGGCGAGCTGCAGGGCGCGCTCAACCGCACGTGGCGCGTGGCGCCCGACCCGAAGCAGGGCGGAATCAGGAACTTCATCGGCAAGCGCCTCTTCTCCTTCACCTTCGTCATAGCGATTGCGTTCCTGCGGCTCGTGTCGCTCGTGCTGAGCGCGCTGATCTCCGCCTTCGGCGGAATCGTGAGCAACATGGTGAACGGCGGACTGAGTGAAGCGCTGCTCTTCTCGCTGGATCTCGTGCTGAGCTTCGCGATCTTCACGCTCGTCTTCGCGGTGACCTTCCGCTTTCTTCCCGACGCGAAGGTGGCCTGGCGCGACGTACTGCACGGCGCCACCGGTACCGCCTTTCTCTTCCTGATCGGCAAGTTCGCCATCGGCTTCTACCTCGGCCGCAGCAACCCCGGCGAAGCGTACGGCGCCGCCGGATCACTCGCCGTATTGCTCGTGTGGCTCTACTACTCGAGCATGATCCTCCTCTTCGGCGCCGAGTTCACGAGGGTGTACACCGAAGACAAGGGGCACCACATCGAACCGGAGAAAGGTGCGATCGTGGTGCCCCCCGCCCCTCGTCCGGGAGAGCCTCAGCCCGGAGCAACCGCCACGGAGTAGCGCCCCACGCGTGCGCCCGCCGTATGCGCCCTAAATCTCCGGCCGGTCCAAAAGCCGCTCCCCATGCACCTCGTCATCCCGCGTAACAGCGCGCCGCCCCCGTAGCTCGCGACCGAGGGCCGCCCGCTCCAGCTCTTCCGGTGTGTGCGGCTCGGCACCAAGCCCCATTTCCGCGTCGTCGTCCTTCAACGGCATGTCGGCGAGCGCGATCTCGGTAATGCCGTCGCCGGAATCGGCGACATCGTTGAGCACCGTCTCGGGCGCACGCGCGTCGGCGAGATCCATCGCGTCGATCGCATCCGGATCGTCGAACGCGTCCGAGGTATACTCGTCCACGACGAGCCCGTCGTCGTGCACCTGCCCGAGCTCGTCTTCGGGCAGGTCATCGGCTTGCTGACGCTTGCTCATGGCACCATCTCCATCGTGCGCCGTTCACCCAAGCTCCGACGCGCAAGACCGCGCCGATGCTCACGAGCATCGGCGCGGTTCTGCGTGCGAACCTGTTCGAGGTCCTGTCGCAACCGTGTGGCCATGATCACTCCTTCGCCATCGCCTTGTCATCCACGAGAATGGCGTCGGCGCGCTGTCCCGTGCCGGTCAGCACCACGGTATACGCGTGGCCGGGCTCGAAGCGCATTTCCTTCTTGAGCAGCTGCTTGCCGCTGCCATCCGCCTTCACGATGATCGTGGTGTTGAGCGGGTCCACGTCCTTGTAGCCGGCTTCCGACGCGAGGTTCACGTTGTCGAAGATCGCGTCCTCCTTGCCTTGGAAGAGCACGTCGATCTCACCGACGCCGGCGAGCCCGTGAATGACGCGAAGGCGCGCGCGTGTGGTGTCGTTCCCCAGCTCGTCGTGCAGCACACGCAGGCGCACGCCACCATCCTTCTCCGGCAGGGCGACAATCGTGTAGCGCGACCCATCCATCATGATCTCGTTATTCGACGCGATGGTCGTGTCGCGGCTGCCGCTCTGCAGCCGGAAGCGCGCGACATTGTCGGTGACTTCCGTGTACGGCGTCACCGTCTTGAAGTCGATGCCGGTGAAGGTCGCCTTGTCATCGACGCTCACGTTGGCCGCCCCGCCGGTCGGCAGCGCGTTGATCATGCGTACCATGGACGTCCCCCGACGCTCGGCGGCGTCGGCGGTCGGCGAGGCGAGCTGCCCCTCGGACGTGGTCGTCTGAACGGCCTGATCATCGACACGTTCGCCCTTGCAGGCCGACGTCGAGGCGGCGGCTGCCGCGAGCGTGAGCAGCAGCGCCGGATAGCTTGCCCGGGAACCAGAATAGCGCATGAGAACCCCCATTAGAGACTGCGTCGTCCGCCGATCAGGCTCATGAGGAGGGTCACGACAAAGAAGATCAGGAACACGTAGAAGAGAATCTTGGCGATCTCCATCGACGTGCTCGCCACACCGCCAAAGCCGAGGAACGCGGCTATCAGGGCGACAATGAGAAATCCGAGCGCCCAACGCAGCATGACACCCTCCATGAGCCAGCCGGAGCCGTTACCGCCGAGTGCGGATACGGCCGTGCGAGTCAGGAGGATTGCAGGGGGCGTGCCGGAAGCGCGTCAGCGGCTCGCTCGGCTGGCCAGGACGGCCCGTACCCCGTCCAGCGACCCGCCAACCGCGTGCAACGCAACGAGGGCGTGGTACACCAGATCGGCGGTCTCTTCTGTTGCCCGCTCGACGTCGCCATCCACGCACGCCGTGGCGAGCTCCACGGCCTCCTCACCCAGCTTCTTCAACCGCAGGTTGCGATCACTCAGCAGCCGCTGGGTGTAGCTCGGCTTCTCTGTCGAACCCGCCGCGGCCGCGCGTGAGGCAATGGTACGGTCCAGCGCGCCGAGCACATCGGCGCCCAGCGCGTCGTCGCGGAAGCATGATGTGGTGCCCTCGTGGCACGCCGGCCCGGCGGGAATCACGCGCGCCAGCACCGCGTCGCGATCACAATCGGCGGTGAGCGACACCACACGCTGCACGTTGCCGCTGGTGCCACCCTTGTGCCACAGACCACGCGTGCGGGAGCGATAGTGCATCTCGCCGGTGCGCAGCGTGTACTCGAGCGCCTCGCGATCGGCGTGCGCCACCATGAGCACCACGCCGCTGTGCGCGTCCTGCGTCACCACGGTGACGAGACCGTTGCTCTTGGTGAAATCCAGCGTATCGAGATCGAGGGTCACGCTCATGCCACACCCGCCACAGGTTCAAGAAGGACCGCCCGCGCCGCCGTGGCGATGGCGGCATTGGTGGCGATCACGTCGCCACCGAAGGCGGTGTCACGCCCACGCCAATCCGTGAAGACGCCGCCGGCCTCGGTGATCAGCGGATAGATGGCCGCCGCATCCCACGGGTTCACGATGTCGTCCACCATGAGTTCGGCGCGGCCGGTCGCCACGAGCAGATAGCCGTAGCAATCGCCCCACGTCCGCGAGACGCCGCACGCCTGCGACAGGGCCTTCCACCGCGGGCGACGTTCGGTGCGCTCGGGAAAACGCTCGTCGGTAATGAGGCAGGTGGCATCCGCTAGCGTACTCACGCGCGACACCGCGGCGCGTGACCCGTTCCACCAACACCCTTCCCCCGGCGCCGCGGCCAACAGCTCACCCACCGCCGGATAGCAGGCAGCGCCGGCGAGCACGGTGTCGCCTTCGCAACAGGCGACGAGCGTCCCCCACAACGGCACGCCGCGCACGAATGCCTTGGTGCCATCGATGGGATCGAGAATCCACCGGCGCTTCGCGTCGGCGCGTTCGACCCCGAACTCCTCGCCGAAGAGCCCGTCCTGCGGAAAGCGCTGCGACAGCCATGCGCGCGCTTCCTGCTCCGCGGTGCGGTCGGCAACGGTGACCGGGCTGCCGTCGCCCTTGGTCTCCACGGCGAAATCCTTCCGATACCACTGCATCGCCACGTTTGCCGCCAACTCGGCCACTTCGGCGGCGGCTTGCAGCAGGGAATCGCTCATGCGGCCACCCCATCGCGCACGACGAGCCCCGCCTCTCGCATCGCATCCTTGAGCGCATGCACCGTGGTGAGCCCGTCATGCAGAATGCCGGCCACGAGCACCGCGTCGGCGTGTCCGATCCGGACCGCGTCCACGAGATGCGCCGCCGAACCGGCGCCGCCGCTGGCGATCACGGGAACATGCACGGCGTCAGCGACGGCGCGCGTGATCTCGAGATCGTAGCCCGTGCGGGCGCCGTCGCGGTCGATGCTGGTGAGCAGAATCTCGCCGGCTCCTCGCGCCACGCACTCCTGCGCCCACGCCACCGCCTCGAGCGGCGTCTCCTCGCGCCCCCCCTTCACCCACACCTTGTAGATGCCATCGGCGTTCTTCTTGGCGTCGATGCTCGCCACCACGCACTGCGCGCCGAAGCGATCGGCCGCTTCGGTGAGGACCTGCGGATTGGTCACCGCGGCCGAGTTGAGCGACACCTTGTCGGCGCCGGCACGGAGCGCGCGCGCCACGTCGTCCGCGGTGCGCACACCACCCCCGATCGTCAGCGGAATGAACAGCCGCTCCGCGGTACGGCGCGCCACATCGAGCAGCGTGGCGCGCTCTTCCGCGCTCGCCGAGATGTCCAGAAAGGTGATTTCGTCGGCGCCCTCGCGTTCATAGCGCTCGGAAAGCGCCACCGGATCGCCCACATCGCGAAGCCCCACGAAGTTGACCCCTTTCACCACACGGCCGCCTTTGACATCGAGGCAGACGATGACCCGTCGTGTCAGCATGAAAGAGCGATCCTCAGTTTCGCGCGTCGGTGATGTCGAGGCGCACGGCGCCCTTCGTGCTGAACACCGCACCCGTTTCGGTGAGCGCCTGCCGCACGCAGAACCCGAGCCCCTTGATCGCCGCTTCCACGATGTGATGGCGGTCGAAGCCGCGCAGCACCCGCACATGCACCGTGGCCTTCGCATTGTCGGCGAACGAGCGCAGGAAGTGCTCGTACAGCTTGGACGGGAGCTTGCCGCGGTAGTACGGACGCCCGCCCAGGTCGAGCACCACCTGCACGAGGGCGTCGTCCATCGGCACCGTGCGTTCGCCGTAGCGCGCGCAGCCGGCGGGCGTGAACGCCGCCACGGCCTGACCGAGCGCGATGGCCACATCCTCGATGAGGTGGTGGCGCAGGTCGCCCTTGGCCTGCACGTCGAGATCCACACCGGCATAGCGTGCGAACGCCACCAGCATGTGGTCGAGGAACGGCTCGCCGGTCGCCACCGTCGCCACGCCGGTTCCCTCGGTGATGGCGATGCGGATCTGCGTCTCCCTGGACTCACGAACGACGACGGTCATGCTCCGAATTCCTCAGCCAGGCGGCGCGGATCGATCGCGCCGGTATAGAGTGCCATGCCCAACACCGCGCCTGCCAACCCGCGGTGTTCGAGCGCCCGCATATCTTCCATGCTCGTCACGCCCCCCGATGCGTACACCGGCCACGCACTGGCTTCCGTCACGTCCTCCATGAGCGGCAGATCGGTGCCTTGCATCTGCCCTTCACGATGCACCGCCGTGACCAGCACGCCGGCCAGCGGGAGCTCGCGGAGCTCGGTCATGAAGTCCACGACGTCGAGGCGGGAGGTCTCGGCCCAGCCCTTCGTGACGACGAGCCGTTCGCGCACGTCGGCGGCGATGATCAGGCGCCCGGGAAACTGGTGCGCCATCTCCGTGCGCCAGTCTTCGTCCTCCACCGCCCGTGTGCCGACCACGACCCATGTCGCGCCCTCTTCGAGCAGGCGCTCGATGCGGGCCTCGTCGCGCACGCCACCGCCCACCTGCACCGGCACCGAACTGTCGCGCAGCAGCTCCCGAATGACCTCGGCGTTCGCGCCGCGCCCGGTCGCCGCATCGAGGTCCACCACATGCAGTCGGTTGAAGCCGCTCTGCACCCACTCGCGCGCCACGGCGAGTGGATCGTCGAGACGCACCTGCTCGCGATCGTAGTCGCCGCCCACCAGCTGGACACAGTGTCCACCACGCAGGTCCACCGCAGGAATGGCAATCATGGCGTGCTCGTCGCTCCGGTTTGGCGCGCGCGCGCCATCTGCAGGAAGGCCTTCACGAACGCCACACCCGGTGCGCTCGACTTTTCAGGGTGAAACTGTGTGCCCACCACGTTCGCGCGCCGGACGGCGGCGGGGAAGCGATCGCCCTCGTGCTCGCTCCAGGCGGTCACGTAGGCGAGCCCCTCGGCCGTGGGACGGCCGACGTAGCTGTTCGCATAGTACGCCACGTCCATCTGCGCCGCGCGAAGCAACGGCTCCCGCACGTCCACCAGTCCATTCCAGCCGATCTGCGGAATGCGCTCCGCGGCGAGCTTCTGCACCTGCCCGGGAATGATTCCGAGGCCGGCGCCGCCGCCTTCGTCGCTGCCCTCGAAGAAGAGCTGCATGCCAAGACAGATCCCGAGGGCCGGCAGCCCCTGCAGCATGGCGTCGCGCATGGCCTCGCGACCACTCGCCAGTCGCTCCGCAGCCGGAGCGAACGCCCCCACTCCCGGCAGCACCACGGCTTCGGTATCCACCACGGCGCGTGCCGCGTCGGTCTCCACGCGCACGGTGGCCTCGCCCGCTTCGAGCGCCTTCACCAGCGAGTGGAGGTTGCCGGCGCCGTAGTCGAAGACTGTCACGATCAGCGGCGTGTTCACGTGTTCACCTCCGCCGTCGCCGCATCGAACGCCGTGAGGAACGCTTCGAGCAGCTCCCACGGGCCCACCGAGATGCGCAGGGTGTCTCCCACATGAGGCAACTGCTCGAACGGCCGCGCGGCAACGCCACGTGCGCGGAGCGCCTGCCCAACGGCCACGGCGTTGCGCACGGGCACGCACACATAGTTCGCCGCCGACGGCAGCGGGGCATAGCCACGCGACCGCAACGCGTCGGCGAGTCGGTCGCGATTGGCCACCGCCAGCGCCACGTGCGTACGCACCCACTCCATGTCGTTTCGCAGCGCGGCGAGCGCCACCTGCTCCGCCATCGCATTGAGCTTGTACGGGCCGCGCGACTTCTCGACGTCACGCACGAGCGCCGGCGCACCAATCCCGTATCCGACGCGAAGTCCGGCCAGCCCGAACGCCTTGGACATCGTGCGAATCACGAGCAGGTTGTTCACCGTGTTCGCCAGATCCACCGCCGACGTTCCGGCGAACTCCGCGTACGCTTCGTCGAGAAACACCACGCCGCCGCGCGCCGCCATCTCGCGCACCGCGCGTTCGATGGTGTTGCGGGCCACCAGGGCGCCGGTGGGGTTGTTCGGTGAGCAGAGATAGAGAATGCGCGGGTTCGCGGCGAGCAGCGCGTCGAGATCGGGCTGCTGATCGGCGCGCTCGGAGACCCCCACATAGTGGAGGCCATTCATCTGCGCGAAGATCGGAATCATCGCAAAGCTCGGCTCCGAACTCGCCACCACACTGCCCGGTTCCCCGAACGCGCGCATGGCGCTGTCGAGGATGTCGTCGGAACCACACCCCGTCACCAGGCGGTCGACTGTGGTGCCCACGAAGGCGGCGAGCGCCTCCTTGAGCTCCGCCGCGTACAGCGACGGATACCGGGTGATGCGCGCCACCGGCATCTCGCGCCAGGTGCGCTCGGCGACCGGCGGCATCCCCCACAGGTTGGTGTTGTCGGTAAGGTCCAGGGCGACCGGCGTGCGCCGGGGATCGTAGAGCGGCACGCCGTCGTACAGCGCCCGCGCGAAGGCCAATCGATCACTCATGCCACGGTCCCCCACGCACGCGCCGCGGCGGCATGCGCCGGCAGGCCTTCGGCATCGGCGAAGCGTCCCACATCGTCCGCGAGGGCGGCTGCCCCCGCGGGCGACACTTCCTGCCAGGTGGTCCATCGCACGAAGTCGAGTGTCGACAACCCGGAGTAGGAGCGACCCGCACCGGCGGTGGGCAACACATGATTGGCGCCCGTCATGTAGTCGCCATACGCCACCGAACTCGAGGCGCCCACGAAGATCGTGCCGGCACTTCGCAACTGCGCGAGCGTGTCGGCCCGCACGGTTTCTTTCACCACCAGGAGCAGGTGTTCGGCCGCCCACTCGTTGGCGAAGGCGATGCCTTCGGCCAACGAGTCGAACCAGACAATTCCACCGCGCGCGGCGAGGCTGCTGCGCACGATGTCGGCGCGTGGCGCCGTCGCAAGCTGCGCCTCGAGCGCCTTCTCGATAGCCATCGCGAGCGACCCGACCGGCCCCTCGCTCTTCACCAGCACCGCGACCACGGCCGCGTCGGGATCGTGCTCGGCCTGCGCCATCATCTCGCGCGCAATCGCCGTCGCGTCGGCTGTGGCATCGGCGAGCACGAGCAGCTCACTGGGGCCGGCCGGAGAATCAATCGCGACGTTCGAGACCAGCTGCAGCTTGGCCTCGGCGACCCAGGCATTGCCCGGCCCCATGATGCGATCGACCCGCGGCACCGTGGCGGTACCGAGCGCCATCGCGGCGATGGCGCCGGCGCCGCCCACGGCGAACACCCGGTCGACGCCCGCGAGGGCGGCGGCCGCCAACACGACGTCCGACGGCCGTCCGTCCGGCCCGGGCGGCGAGCACACGATCACTTCGCCCACCCCCGCCACCCGCGCCGGAATGGCGCCCATGAGGAGCGAACTCGGGTAGGCCGCTCGTCCGCCCGGCGCATAGATGCCGACCCGCGCCAGCGGATCGGGGCGACGCCCGACGATAACCCCGGGTTCGGGGGAGCACTGCGTCGCCTGCGGTCGGAAGGCTTCGTGCACCGCGGCGATGTTCCGGGCGGCCCGCTCCAGCGACTGCCGGAGCCCCGCGTCGAGCCGGCCGAGCGCCTCGGTCCAGGCGTCGCGCGGGACCTCGAGGGATGCGAGCGCCACCCGGTCGAAGTCACGCGCCATACGTCGCAGCGCGTCGTCTCCCGTGGCCCGCACCTCTTCAATGATGGCGGTCGTTCGGATCCGAACTGTAGCGTCGGTGGTAGACGACCGATCGACCAGCGCCACTCGGGTGTCCGCCGACAGCGCCGAGACGGGGCCGCGGGCGCGCAACACCAGTCCGCCGGCTACCCGCCCCGTTCCCAATGGCTCCGGACTCATGGAACGAGCCTCTCGATCCGGGTCACCAGAATGCCCTCGGCGCCAATGCCGCGGAGCTGCGAAATGGTGCGATAGATGGTGGAGGCACTCACCACCGCGTGCACCGCCACGAAGGTCGCCGATTCGGCGATGTCGATCACGGTGGGTCCGTTGAGTCCCGGGAGTACCTGGCGGACCGCCTCGAGCGAGGCCCGCGGCACATTGGCCATGAGGTAGCGCTGGCCGCGCGCCCGGATGACCGACGCCAGCGCCGTCACGAGGTCGTCGAGATCGCGACCGCGGTCATTCGCCCCCGGGGGCGGAAAACCTTTCGCGGTGATGAGATGCGCCGAGGAGCGGAGGACGGTTTCGATCTCGCGCAGTCCGTTCACGCGCAGGGTGGACCCGGTGGAGGTGAGGTCGACCACCACGTCGGCGATGCCCAGATGCGGGGCGATCTCGGCGGCGCCGGACACCGGAACCACCTCGACCGGTCGGCCGGCCTCGGCAAAGAAGCGCCGCGTGATGTTCGGAAAGACGGTTGCCACCCGAACGGCTTTCCCGCCGGTGCCGATATCCTCCACCGAGCGGATGCCGCTGTCTTCCTTGGCGGCGACCACGAGTCGGCATTTGCCGAAGCCCAGGTCCAGATGCGAGGTGAGCTCGCGCCCTGACTCGTTGACCAGATCCCAGCCGGTCAATCCCACGTCGGCGGCCCCGTCGGCGACGAACTCGGGGATGTCCTGGGCGCGGACGAAGATCGCTTCGAACTCCCCGCCGAGCGATGCGGTGAGGGCGCGGTCACCCGACGAGCGGACCTCGAGGCCGGCGTCGTTGAACAGCTCACGGGTGTCTTCGGAGAGGCGGCCCTTGTTGGGCAGGGCGATGCGGAGCATGGCGGAACTCGGGTGCGAAAGAGAAGCGGCAGAAAACAAAAAGGCCCGTCCGGAGGGACGGGCCGCAGGTCGTTCGGGCGCGGGGCAGGCGTTGGTCGCCGATTACCCAGTCACGCGCGAAACGCCCCGACCCGTCGGGCCGTGACCGTGATGCGCATGATGATGGGTGATTTGGCGGGGCTGCATGGTGGCCGGAGGCTAGCTCAGGAACTCGGGAGCGTCAAGGCGGCTTTTCCTGACAGGGTCTTGGCGCTGGCCCCCCTTGTGAATAAGTTCACAATGCTCGCAGGGCCCTGCGGGCACAGACGTTACGCCTCAGGCGTCGTCTGGGTAAGAAGGAAATTTCCTGATAGGCTCTGGAGGCCTCTCGACATGCGGTTTCTCGGCTTTGCGGTGGTGACCGGCGCGGCGATCGTGCTTGGCGCGTGCGGTGGTGGTGAGAAGGCGGCGACGGATTCGGCGGCGGCTCCGGCTGGCGCCTCGGCGGCGGCCCCGGCTCCGGCGGCGGAAGCGGCTCCGGCGGCGGCTGGCGCGATGGCCCCGATCACGGGTCAGACGGTTGAAGTCAAGATGATCGGCGACGGCACGGGCTATCGCTTCGAGCCCGCCGAAATCACGATCAAGCAGGGCGACGGCATCAAGTTCATCATGGTCAGCGGCGGCCCGCACAATGTCGCGTTCGACCCGGCCGCGGTTCCGGCCGCGGCGAAGGCGCAGCTCTCGGCCAACATGCCGGAGCAGTCGGGTGAGCTCTCGGGCAAGATGCTGCTCAATGCCAACGAGACGTACACCATCTCGTTCGCTGGCATCCCGGCTGGTCAGTACGACTTCCACTGCACGCCGCACCTCGCGATGAACATGAAGGGCAAGATCACCGTCCAGTAATCGGACGGCGATCACATCGCCTGCAGGTCGCAACACCGCGGGGGCTGGCGCAATGCGCCAGCCCCCGTCTGCTTTTCGGGGTGACCGCTTCACCTGATCGGATTCGCTGGCTCACGGCGCGCACCGCCAATGCCTCGCGCCGCGCGCTGCTCATTGCCGGTATCGGCGCGCTGGTCGTGGTCGGCGCGCTGCTGACCTTCGTGCTCGTCCCACGCCGCGCCGATCGCCAGCTCGCCGCCGCGCTCGCCGCCCTGCCGCCCCTTCGCGACACCCTGGTGCTGCGCGCGGCACATGATGCCGCCCAACGCGCGGCCGACAGTGCCACCGCGCAACTCGCGGCCGCGCGCGCCGTGGCGCAACCCATCGCGCAGCCCACCGCGCTCGCGGGTGACTCCGTTCGCGATTCGACACGCGCGTCCCTCGGACTCGCCTCGCCGGGCCGGGTGGCGCCGGGGCGTGCGACGACCGATTCGGTCGCAGCGCTGGCGCAGCTCATCGCGCGGGTGCGGCAGGCCCCGCTGGTGGAGAGCTATCGCGCGCTGGTCGCATCACCCGCGCTGCGTGGTGATCCCGCGGTGCGCGCTGCCCTCGACACCATCGAGTCGCTCAATCGTGAGCGCGAAGCATCGGCCGCGCTCGGTGGCCCCGATGCGCGCTATGTCGCACTCACGGCGCGCGTCACGGCCCTGGGACAGCGCCTCGAGCGACTCGCCGATGCGGAGCTGCTTCGCCGTCGGGCACGCCCGACGGTGGCCGACAGCGCACCGCTCACCGATACGATCGCCACGCCGCTGCTGACCGCCGCGCTCCCTCCCGACACGCTGCTCGAGGCAGCGGTGACCCGAACCCGGGCCGCCGTGGAACGCGCCGACTCCGCACTCGTGGCCGCGCGTGAGATCAACGCCGGGCTGCAGCAGCAACAGGACGCACTACGAGCCACCGCGCAGGCGCCGATTCCGCCGCTCGCCATGCTGCTCGCGGCACTGGTGCTCGGACTCGCCACGGGATTTGGTGTCGTGCTCGCGCGCGAGATTCGCCGACCGACGGTGGCGACCGTGGACGAAATCGCCGCGCTCACGGGTGCTCGTGTCGTGATGCACGACGCCGATGCCACGTCACGCACGAATGCCGGACACGATACCTGGGCCACCCTCCACTACGCGCTCACACCGCTCGACGATACCGCGACCCGGGTGGTGGTGCTCGCCGATCGTGCGGTCCTCGTGGACGCCGTGCGCAGCCGACTCGCCGCCGCCGCGCCTGAACTCTCGATCTCTGGTACCACATCGGCACGCACGGCGACGGTGAGTCAGGGCGAGGGCGGCGGCGTCCCGGACGTCATCCTGGTCGCGCAGCGCGGGCGCACCGCGCTGCCGTGGCTCATGGACGTCGTGCGGACACTGGCGGCCGACACACGACGCATTCGTGCCGTGGTGATGTGGACCGGCGAACTGCCCCTCGAACGGTAGCGTCGCTAGCATCCGCGTATGTGGGCCGACACCCTGCTCTCGCTCGAACGTGGTCACCTGCAGCGCCTCGCCATCTGGGCGGTGACGTGCGTTCTGGGCGGCACTGCCCTGCTCGCGTGGCTCACCGTGCGACGCGCGACGGCGCCGATGCTCACGCACTTTGGTATTCAGACGGCCGCCTGGGGCGCCGTGAACGGCGCCATCGCGGCCTGGGCCTGGCAGGGGCTCGCCCTTCGCGATTTTGCGAGCGCCCAGCACCTCGTGAACATCCTCTGGCTCAACACGGGGCTCGATGTGGGGTATGCGGCCGTGGGCGCCACGATGGGAATTCTCGCGTGGCGCTGGGGCCCCAAGCCCGGCGTGCTCGGCGCCGGCGTCGCGGTGGTGGTGCAGGGGCTGGCGCTCGCCTTGCTCGATCTCCGTCTCATTCTGGTGATCGGCCCGCTCCAGTAACGGGGATCCCGTCACGGGCCGCGCGTGCCCATCTTTCCTGGGACCATGGAACCTGTCATTCCCGATCTGCGCGAGGCACCGCGCGCCGACGCCTACGCCCGGCTCCTCGAGATGCAGCAGCTGCTGCTCGACGACAGCAGCGACGTGATTGCCGGCATGGCAACCACGAGCGCACTTCTCCATCACGCGTTCGGTCATCTGTGGACGGGCTTCTATCGTGTGGTCGAACCGGATGCCCTGCTCCGCGTCGGCCCCTATCAGGGCTCGCTCGGCTGTCAGGAGATTCGCTTTGGCCGCGGCGTGTGCGGGACCGCCGCCGCCGAGCGTCGCACGGTGGTGGTCCCCGACGTGCATGCGTTTCCGGGGCACATCGCCTGCGATGCGCGCTCGCGCAGTGAGATCGTGGTGCCGGTGTTCGATCACACCGGGGCCTTGCTCGCCGTGCTCGATATCGACTCACCAGTGCTCAACGCATTCGGCGACGCCGATGTCGCGGGCCTGGAAGCGCTGGTGGCCTGGTTCGCCCGCGCGCCGTATGTTCAGCTCCCCGCCTGATCCCTGCCGCATCCTCCGTCCCGTCGCACCCTGAGGCCATGACCGGGTACTCCGATCGGATCAATCACGCGTTTGCGTTCGCGGCCAAGCATCACGACCAGCAGGTGCGCAAAGGTACACGCCTGCCGTATCTCACGCACCCGGCGAATGTCGCGATCATCCTCACGCGCTACGGCTGCGGGGAAGACGCCGTCGTTGCCGGCATCCTGCACGATGTCGTCGAGGATTGCGTGCGCGACGGCTGGACGCAGGAGATGCTCGAAGAGCGCATCGGCGGGAAGTTCGGTAACAGCGTGCTCGAAGCCGTGCTCGCGGTCACGAAGCGCAAGATGGACGACGACGGCATGGAGCTGTCGTCCGATGAACAGAAGGACGACTATCTCGAGCGCCTGTCGCTGGCCTCGGAAGACGCCCTCTGGGTGTGCGCGGCCGACAAGGTACACAACGCGAACTCGATCCTGTCCGATTTGCGACGCACGTCGTTCCCCGAGACGGTGTGGGGGCGCTTCAATGCCGGTCGTGACGGCACGGTGAAGTACTATCGACGCGTCGCGGATCGGCTGCGCGAGATCGGCTTCAACGAGTCCATCGTGGACGAGCTCGAGGCGGCGGCTTCCGGATTGGAGACGGCTGGCGGCTGACCTGTGCGCGTTCTGTTGGATTGTTGGAACTGATCACGCAGAGAAATGGTGAAAAAGAGAAAAGGAGAAATCCTCGGCACGATCTCGCCAAGGATTTCTCCTTTTCACTTTTTCTCTGCGTGATCAGTTCCAGCCACGCCCGATGATCACACGGAGCTGTAGGTCCGCTCAACGTAGTCGTTCAGAATCCCCAAAAACTCCTGCACGATCGCGTCACCCTTCAAGGTGGTGAGCAGCTTCCCGTCCACGTACACCGGCGCCTTGGGCTCTTCGAACGTGCCCGGCAGCGAAATGCCGATGTTGGCGTGCTTCGACTCGCCCGGCCCGTTCACCACGCAGCCCATCACGGCGACCTTCATGTCGACGACGCCGGGGCGGGATTCGCGCCACACCGGCATCTGCTCGCGCAGATAGCCCTGAATGTCTTCCGCCATGTGCTGGAAGAAGGTGCTCGTCGTGCGGCCACAGCCCGGGCACGCCGTGACCTGCGGGGCAAACGAACGCAACCCGAGTGACTGCAGGATCTGCTGCGCCACGAACACCTCTTCGCGGCGGTCGCCGTTGGGCTTGGGCGTGAGCGAAACACGGATCGTGTCGCCGATGCCTTCACTGAGCAGAATGGCCAGCGCGGCCGTCGAGGCGATGACGCCCTTGTTGCCCATGCCCGCCTCGGTGAGCCCCAGGTGCAGCGGGTAATCGCAGCGCGCCGCGAGACGGCGATAGCACTCCACCAGATCGGGCACGACCGAGATCTTCGCGCTCACGATGATCTTGTCGTGACCGAGCCCCACCTCTTCCGCGAGCGCGGCCGAGCGGAGCGCGCTCTCGAGCATCGCGTCCATGTAGACGTCCTTCGCGTCGCGCGGCGTTGCCGAGCTCGCGTTGGCGTCCATCATGCTCGTGAGGAGATCCTGATCGAGCGAGCCCCAGTTCACCCCGATACGGACCGGCTTGCCATGATCGATCGCGGCCTGCACGATCGTCGTGAAGTTCGTATCACGGTGCTTCGTGCCGACGTTGCCGGGATTGATTCGGTACTTGTCGAGCGCGGCCGCCGCCTTCGGATACTTCGTGAGCAGCAGGTGCCCGTTGTAGTGGAAGTCGCCGATGAGGGGCACGTCGAGCCCCAGGTCGTCGAGGCGCTGCCGGATTTCGGGGACGGCCTGCGCGGCTTCATCGTTGTTGACCGTGATGCGGACCTTCTGGGATCCCGCTTCGAAGAGCGCGGCCACCTGCTCGGCGGTGGCCTTGGCATCGGCGGTGTCGGTATTCGTCATGGACTGCACGACCACCGGGGCCGAGGAGCCCACGGGCACTCCGCGGACCTTGACGGTCACGGAGGGACGACGACGACCAAATCCGGCGGAAGCTCCAGCAGCAGACGACACGGTGAAACCCGGGAAAAGGGGTGGCAGTAGGTTGGGGAAAGCTAGCGAGCGCCGGGTGCGCGCCCCAAGTTGACGCCCATGGACGAACCGTCGAACCCCACCCCAGAGATCCCGGCAGAAGCGCCTGCGGCGCCTCCGGCCCCCCGCAGGGGCTTCTTCCGGCGACATTGGCTGTTCACGATCCTGCTCGTCGTCATCGGGCTCCCGGTGGGCGGACTTGCCGCCTGGACCGCGGTCGCCCTCAACTGGAGCTACTCCAGCGGCAAGCGCACCGGGTACGTCCAGAAGATCTCCCGGAAGGGCTACCTGTGCAAAACGTGGGAGCTGACGCTCTACACCGACATCTCGAAGGGATTCCGGTCGGACACGTTCTCCCTCTCGGTCCGCAATGACTCGATCGCCAGGAAGATCGAGGAACTCAGCGGCAAGCGAGTTGCGGTGGACTATGAGCAGCACATTGGGGTACCAACCTCGTGCTTCGGTGAAACCGAGTATTTCGTCACCGGC
Organism: Gemmatimonas sp.; assembly: GCA_039809645.1. Taxonomy (GTDB): domain Bacteria; phylum Gemmatimonadota; class Gemmatimonadetes; order Gemmatimonadales; family Gemmatimonadaceae; genus Gemmatimonas. The sequence continues at coordinate 36,769 of JBDHVK010000005.1, read as the reverse complement.
GTGCAGGTGATCCCGGAGTAGCCGGGACGCCTTTCATCTCACCATTGGAGGTATCGGATGACTCGTGCCCTGCGTTTGGTTGGCTTGGCCGCCGCGCTTGCCGCTCCTGCGCTCGTGTCGGCCCAGGCCGCGGCCGCTGACAAGCCCCTCTCGTTCGGTGTGAGCGGCGGCCTGTCCATGCCGATGGGCGACCTCGGCGACGTGGCCAACAGCGGCTTCACCGTGGGTGGCCATGTGTTCCTCAAGCCGGCCAGCATGAATGCCCTGCGCTTCCGCGGTGACGTGGCCTACGACAAGTGGGGCGTCAAGGACGCGGGCGGCGACGCCGACCTGCGGAGCCTCAGCTTCGTCGCCAACGCGCTGTACGACTTCCCGTCGCAGTCCACCATTCGCCCGTACGTCATCGGCGGTCTCGGGCTGTACAACAGCAAGGCGATCATCAATCTCGGACAGACGACCGGCTCGACCCCCAGCAGCACGGACTTTGGCCTCCAGGTTGGCGGTGGTCTGACCTTCAAGCTCTCCGGCTTCGACACCTTCGCCGAAGCGAAGTTCGTGAACGTGTTCTCCGACGGGAGCAGCACGACCTGGCTGCCGATCACCTTCGGCGTGCGCTTCTAGACCGCACCTGCAGCAGCGAATTCCGGGCGATCCCGGGACCGATCAAGGGGTCAGAGTTGTTGATCGCCCGATCAACAGCTCTGACCCCTTGATCGGTCTCCGCGATCGCCCGCTTGGTTTTGGGGGGCCGAGTTGATCAGCTTTCCGGCGCCATGTCCTCTCCCATTCTCATTATCGGCGCCGGTGTTTCGGGGCTGATCTGCGCCATCGAGCTCCATCGCGCCGGGCGCGACGTGCTCGTGATCGATGCCGCACCGGAGGTCGGCGGTCGCGTGCGGACCACCGTGCGCGACGGACTCGTGCTCGATCACGGCTTTCAGGTGCTGTTCACCGCGTACCCCACGCTGAGCAGCTACCTCAACCTCGAGGCGCTCGCGCTGCGGCGCTTTCAACCCGCGGCGCGCATCGTCACGAACGGGCGCGTGTCGCTCCTGGGTGATGCGTTCAAGGATCCGGGGGTGCTCGTCGACACCGTGCTCGCCCGCGCGATTGGCGTGAGCGACAAGCTGCGGCTGCTCACGCTGCGACGCTTCGCGCAGGGGCTCAGCTTCGACGACTGCTTCTCGGCCGCGTACGCCAATGTGAGCACGCGCGACTTCCTGCTCGCGCGCGGATTCAGCGAGCAGGTCATCGCCGACTTCTTCTCGCCGTTCTACGGCGGCATCCTGCTCGACCGCGGGCTCACCACCACGGCGTCCGTGCTGCTCTTCACGTTCAAGATGCTGGCCGATGGCGACACCGTGGTGCCGTCCGCTGGCATGGGCGCGGTCACGCGGCAACTCGCCGCGCTGCTGCCACCGGGTGCGGTTCGTACCGGTGTGCGTGTGCAGCAGCTCACGACTCGCCCCGAGGAGGCACGCTCGCGCGTGACCGGCGCAGTGCTGGCCGACGGCACCACGATTGATGCCACACATGTCGTGCTGGCCACCGACGCGCCCACGGCCATGCAGCTCGCGGCGACGGCCGGTGTGACGCTCCCCGAGCCAGTCGGCGCCCTCGGTTGCACCACCGTGTACTACACGGCCAGGCGGACGCCCATTCCCGGCAAGGCGCTCTGGCTCAATGCCGACGCTGGCGCGGTGATCAGCCACGCGGTGACGCTCACCGATGTGGCGCCCGAGTATGCGAGCGGGGGCCGTACGCTCGTGGCGGCCACCGCGGTCGGGGCACCCGCCGATCTCGGCGACGACGCGTTCGATCGTGCGGCCCAAGCGGAGCTCTGTGCCATGGGTGGCGTGCGCGCCGACGAGGCGGGGCTCGAGCGCGTCGGTCTCTGGCGCGTCCCCTACGCACAGTTCGCCCAGCCACCCGGCTGGCGGGAACAACGACCTGCCGTGGCGTGTGGTATGGCAGGGCTGTGGCGCGCCAGTGAGGTGCTCCACTCCAGTTCTCTCGAAGGCGCGGCGCGCGGTGGACTCACGGCGGCGCAAGCGCTGCTCTATACCGCCTGACACTTCTCGACATGCGTCGACTCCTTGCGCTCACAACTGCGGCGGCGCTGCTGCCCGCTTCACTCGCGGCGCAGTCGCTCCGCGAACAGACCTCGCGTCGCACCGCAGATCCCTCGCCAGTGGGCGTGCGGCAGATCCTGTCCATCAACCCGGTGTTGCCGATTCTCGGCTTCATTCAAGGCGAATACGAGGCCCGCCTGCAGGACAATCTCTCGTTTGCGGTGGCGGGTTCGTATAGCGAATTCGACAATGTCCGCTACACCAACCTCGATGCGAAGCTGCGACTCTATCCGCAGGAGCGCGGGATGAGCGGCCTGGGCCTTGCCGCCGGGTTGGGTACCGGCAGCATGAAGCGGGAAGCGGTCTACTGCGCCGACCGCCTCGCTCGCGACGAGCGGTGCCGCCTCACCGAGAATGCCCCGACCTTTTCCGTGGAGGGGCACTATCAATGGCTGCTGGGCACGAGGCACTCCACCGCCATCACGCTCGGCGGCGGCATCAAGCGCTACTTCGTGAGCGACGCCAATGACTACGGCATTCAGCGCATCCTCCCGACGCTGCGACTCACGGTCGGATACGCGCTGCACTGAGGCGCCCACAACGGGCAGACGGGGGCGAGCAATCGATGTTGCTCGCCCCCGTCTGCGTCGAACCCGGCGGTGCCGGCTTACTTCATCTTGAACATCACACCGACGTTGAGCGTGGCGTCACCGGCACCCGCGTCCGCGTACAGCGCGAGCTTGTCCGAGGTGAAGTAACGGATGCCCGCACGACCGATGAAGTACAGGGCGCTGTTCGAGCAGTAGTCGAAGGAACCCTGCGGCGAATCGTACGAGCAGTTGATGATCTGATAGCCAAGGCCCAGGCCGAGGAACGGATCGATCTTCTTGTTGGTGACCTTGAAGTGGTAGTTCGCCGTCGCGCCGATCGGGAGATACTTCACCGACCAGCCGATCGCGCCGAACTTGTCGCTGTACGAGTAGTAGTTGACGCCCACCATGATGCCGAGCGTTCCGCCACCGAGATCGGGGAGCGGCTTGATGACCTTCTCGAACCGACCGCCCAGGGCGATGTTCGAATTGCCAATGTTTCCGAGACCCGCGACCACACCGACATCCGTGTGACCCACAGCGAGCTGAGCCTGTGCCGTTGAGGCACCGGCGAGGAGAACGGCGGAGGCGGCGAGCGCCACGAGTTTGCGCATTGAGAAGTTCCTCGAGGGTAGGAGGGGAAACGCTGACGGCGTCGTCAGCGAGTAGCGCCAACACCACGCACGAAGTCCGAGGACAGTTTCGTGGTGTGACGTTGATTTAACACCCGACGTCTGCCCTCGACAGTCTCACCCTTGGGTCAAATGACCCAATCGTGTGCTCGGCCGCCGCCACCGCAGATGCGAATCGTCCCTCAGTGCGCGCCGCTCAGCTGACCGAGACGCGACGAGAGGTTCTCGATCTCCCCGGCCGTCAGCGCACGCGGGAGCATCTTGGTCCCGGACACGGTGAACTGGCCCGCCTGATCCACGGTGAGCATGCGCGACTCCGTGCGCCCATCGGCGAACACCGTCTCAGCGGTGACGAGCGACGCGCCCGCCGCCTGCGACAGCGTCGTGCGGCTCTGGAACTGACCCTTCACCTGCTCCTCCAGCACCATCGTGCGGCCTTCCGCCGACCGCGTCATCGTCTGGATCAGCTTCACATCACCCTGCGCGACCACCTTCGTCTTGGTCTCGGGAATCGACGAGGTGAGCGCCGGCTTGCCCGTCCAGAATTCCATCGAGTTCAGGATGACGATGTCGATGAGACCCGCCACGCCGTACACCGGCAGGATCACACCGGTGGCCAGGAAGAAGAGCTCCTGCACCCACTTGTCGCCGAGGCCCTTGTTGAAGGCGTAGAGCTTGCGCGTGAGCGGGAAGCTGGCGAAACACGCCGTGTTCGAGATCACGGTCGTCGTGAGCAGCAGACCAGCGAGAACAAACCGACGGGGATCAAGACGACGCATGCGAAACGCTCCGGTCGAAGGGGTAGAGCACGGACTTTCCGTGACGGGGCGCCCGGTGACCTCACGACGCTGAGGCCGCCGGCGTGACGCTGATTTAACACCAGACGTCGACCCTCGACAGTCTCTCCTCCACGACGAACCCGAGCGTGGGTCAGACGACCCCGATGAGTGGAGCGACCTCGTCCAAATGATGCACGGTGGCATGCGCCCCTGCGGCGCGAAGCCTCTCCGGTGAGGCAAGCTCTGCATAGCCGATCACCGTCATCCCCGCCGCCGCGGCGGCCTGCACGCCCAGCACGCTGTCTTCCACGACCACCGTGCGCGCCGGCGTGAGCTGCAGCGCCCGGGCTGCATGCAGGAACACATCGGGCGCCGGCTTGGGCAAACCCACCTCGAGGCTCGAGAAGCGACGGCCGTCGAAGCGCGGCGCGAGTCCCGTCACGCCCAGTGTGGTGCTCATCTTGGCCTGTTCACCGTTCGACGCCACGGCGTACGGCAGCCCGGCCGCTTCGAGTGCATCGAGCAGCGCCTCGATCCCGGGCACGGCCACCACCTCATTGGCGAGTGCCACCGCCGTGAGGCGATGAAAGTCCGGCAGCAACGTGTCGGGTGGCGTGCGCCCCAGCAGCTCGGCCACGATCTCGAGGCATCGCGCCATCGAGTTGCCCATGTAGGTCGCCAGCGACTGCTCCGTCGTGGTCGGCAAGCCGATCTCCGTCAGCAGCCCGGCCCACACGCGATTGGTGATGCGCTCGCTGTCCACCAGGACGCCATCGCAATCGAAGATGACGCCCTGCAATCCGTCCACGAGCGGCGCCATCACGCGTGCGGCGTATCGCGGAGATCCGGCGCGTTGCCCAGCGCTGGTGGCGCGCTGCCCAGGCTGGCGCGCGCCTGCTCGATCTGCGCCTTCACCGCCTCCGGGCCAGTGCCGCCGGCGATATTGCGCGCGGCCAGACTCGCTTCGGCACCGAGGGCGTCACGCGCATCGTCGCCGAAGAGCGCGTGCGCCTTCGCGAACGCCTCGGCGGGGAGCTCGGTCATCTCGATGTTCGCCTCTTCGGCCTGCCGCACGAGCGAGCCCACCGCGCCATGCGCTTCGCGGAAGGTCGCGCCCTTCTTCACGAGATAGTCGGCAAGATCGGTGGCCATCATCGCGCTCGACACGGCGGCCCGCATCCTGGCGCGATCGAAGCGCAGCTCGCTCACGGCACCGGCCATGGCCGGCAGGACGAGGTTGAGCAGGTCGACGGCATTGAACAGCGCGCGCTTGTCGTCCTGCAGATCCTTGCTGTAGCCGCTCGGCAGCCCCTTGATCGTGCCGAGGATCGACACGAGATCGCCGAGCACGCGCGCACCACTGCCGCGCGCGAGTTCGAAGACATCGGGGTTGCGCTTCTGCGGCATCATGCTGCTGCCGGTCGAGAAGCCGTCGCCGAACTTCACGAAGCCGAACTCGCCCGAGCCGTAAATGATGAGATCTTCGGCAATGCGCGAGCAGTGCACCGCGATCATGGTGCACACGAAAACTGCCTCGGCCACGAAGTCGCGATCGCCGGTGGCATCGATGGAGTTGGGAGAGATGGCCTGGAAGCCCAGCTCCTCCTTGAGCAGCACACGCGACACGGGGAACGCCGAACCGGCGATCGCGCCGGAGCCAAGCGGCAGCGTCGCCGCGCCGCGCGCCGCATTGGCGAGCCGCGTGCGATCGCGATCGAGCGGCCAGAAGTGCGCGAGCAGCCAGTGCGCGCCGCTGACGGGCTGGGCACGCTGCAGGTGTGTGTACGCGGGGAGAATCGCGTCGGCGATCGTTTCCGCCTGCGTCAGCAGCGCGCGCTGCAGATCGCGAATGGCGCCGTCGAGCTTGCGCAGCGCATCCATCGTCCACAGGCGCGTACCGGTCGCCACCTGATCGTTGCGCGAGCGGCCGGTGTGCAGCTTGCTCGCGACGGTGCCGGCTTCCTCATGCAGCAGCCGGTCGATCATGGTGTGAATGTCCTCGTCCGTCGCGATCGGCTGGGCACCATCGGCCAGCCGCTGCGCCACGCGCTCGAGCCCCTGTCGCAGGGCATCGCTCTCCTCACGCGTCAGCACGCCGGCCTCACCGAGGGCGAGCGCCCACGCCTGCGACAGGCGCACGTCGTGTGGCCAGAGACGGAAGTCGGTGCCGATGCTGCGATTGATGGCGTCGAGCAGGGGATGCGGGCCGCCGGCAAAGCGGCCGCCCCAGAGCTTGTGCGTGTTCGGATCGTTGGACATGACGGGAATCTATTGTATCTGGCGTTGAGCTTCTGGCTGGTGGGATCGGACTTCAGATGGATTCTGAAGTCGGAGTCGGGATCGGGGCGCGGAGGTCTGAAGCGAGGGCGTCGGTCGATGTGGTGCGTGGACACAAGGCGCGCAGAACCAGCCGTAGCCCACGCTTCCGACGTCCGCGCCCCGATCCCGCCTCCGACCTCCGAATCCATCCGAACGCGCGAAGCGCGAAGCGCCGCGCGCTATCTGTCTATGTACGCCTTGAGCTTCCGCACCACTCTCTCCCGCCCATCCGTGGACCGGCAGATGATGAGCACCGTGTCGTCGCCGGCGATCGTGCCCGCCACGTCTGGCCACTCCAGCTGATCGAGTGCTTCGGCGACCGGCTGGGCCCCGCTTTTCATCGTGCGGGCCACGACGAGCACCTGCACGCCCTCCACGCCCACCAGCAGCTCGGGGAGCATGCGCTCCAGCCGGGTGAGCGCCTGGTCGCTGGTACCGCCTTCAGGGAAGGCGTAGCGCGCGCCGCCGTGACCGTCGGGGATGCGGGCGAGGCGCAGCTCGCGCAGGTCGCGGGAGAGCGTGCTCTGCGTGACGTCCCACCCTTTGCGGTGGAGCTGTTTGCGCAGCTCCTCCTGGCTCGCCACGGCGTGCGTCGTGACGACTTCGCGGATGGCGTGGTGGCGTTCCTGTTTATCGGACACAAAAGCTCCGGGGAGAAAACGGTATCACGGCGCTGAGCCAATTGACACCGAGGGAATGCAAAATTATGCATTAATTGTGCATACTCTCCCGTCTTCTATGCAACCGTCTTCCGCATCATCGAACCTGCCGCAGTCTGCTCCAGGCCCCCGCTACCGGGTGGGCGTGCTCGGTGCGTCCGGCTACTCCGGCCGCGAACTCTGCACGCTCATCGCCGGCCATCCGCAGCTCGAGCTGGCCTTCGCCACCGCCAACACCCAGCGCGGCGGTACGCTGCGGGTGCGCGCAGCGGGGGTCATGCACGACATCCCGCTGATCGCCCCCGAGGCAGCCGACCTCTCGGCGGTCGATCTGGTCTTTGCGGCACTGCCGCATGGCGCGAGCGCGGAGTGGGTGGCCAAGGTCATCGCGGCCGGCTCGCGGGTGGTGGATCTGTCCAGTGATCTCCGCCCCGGGCATGGCGGCGTGTCGCACGGGCTCCCCGCCGGCGTCCCGGCCGATGCGCCATACGGTATGCCGGAGCTCTTTCGCGATCAGCTCCTGGGCGCGCGCGTCGTGGCCAACCCGGGGTGCTACGCGACGAGCATCCTCGTGGCGCTCGCGCCGCTGGCCAGGGCCGGGCTCATCGCGCCAGGCGGCACCGTCTCCATCGCGGCCGCGAGCGGTGTGAGCGGTGCCGGTGCGAGCCCCAAGCTCGAATTGCTCTACGCCGAAGTCACCGAAGACTTCCGCGCCTACGGCGTGGGCAACGCGCATCGTCATCTGTTCGAGATGCGCGACACGCTCGCCAGGCTCGGTGCCGACTGCGATCTGCTCTTCACGCCGCATCTGCTCCCGGTGGACCGCGGTATTCTGAGCACCATCACGGTGCCGCTCGCCCGCCCGCTCGCCGATGCGCTCGAGCCGTATCGCGCGGCGTACGGCAACGAACCGTTCGTGGAGCTCACCACGGCGCTGCCGGCGCTCGCCGACGTGCAGCATCGCAACGTGGTGCGCATCGGCGCCGTACTCCCCACCGGGATGCGGCAGCCCACGCTGCTCGTCTTCAGCGCCATCGACAATCTCGTGAAGGGCGCGGCCGGTCAGGCGGTGCAGAACGCCAACCTGATGCTCGGTCTGGCCGAGACGGCCGGGCTGCAACAGTGATGGTCACCCCATGATCGCGCTGAGCAACACTCCCAAGATCGTCGTCAAGCTTGGCGGTCGCACGCAGAACGATCCTGCGCTCCCCGCGGCGCTCGCGCAGCTGTGGAAGGCGACCGCGCAGCGCGCGGTGGTGGTGCATGGCGGCGGCGATCAGATCAGTGCGCTGCAGCGGCTGCGCGGTGAGGAGCCGGTATTCATCGGTGGCCGTCGTGTCACCACCGACACGGCGCTCGAACTCGTACGCATGGTGCTCTCGGGGCTCGCCAACAAGCAGCTCGTGTCGGCCGTAGTCGCCGAGGGCGCGCCGGCGGTGGGGATCAGTGGCGAAGACGCCGGACTGCTGCGCGCAACGCCCATCGATCAGGCCACTTTCGGCTGGTCGGGGACGCCGCAGTCGGTCGACCCGCGGGTGGCGCAGGCGCTGCTCGCGGCCGGCTTCTATCCGGTGATCTCGCCGGTCGCTGCGCGTGAGGACGCCACGCTCGGTGGCGCCTACAACGTGAACGGTGACGACGCCGCCGCGGCGATCGCGGCCGCGCTCGGCGCCGATGAACTCTTTCTGATGGCCGACGTACCTGGCGTGCTCGACGCGGAGAAGGCGCTCATTCCGCAACTCACGCTCGCGGAGGCTCGCGCGATGGTCGCGAGCGGTGTGGCTGGTGGCGGCATGGCCGCCAAGTTGGACGCCTGCGCTGCGGCGCTGGCGGGTGGAGTGTCACGCGTGCGGATCGGCGATCTCGCCGCACTCACGGTCCCCGAGGCGGGGACCCATTTGATCGCCGGCTGACCGCCGGTCGATCACTTCTCGTTCCAGGTAGCTGCCCATGTCCACGACGATGTCTTCGCCCGCTTCCACGACCTCGTTCGCGCCGCCGGCTTCGCCCGCGACGCCGAACGCGGCCGCGACGACCACGCTGCCCGCCATTCTGGGCACGTACAAGCGACAGGCGCCGCTGTTCGTCCGAGGCGAGGGCGTCTACATGATCGACGAGAGCGGCAAGCGCTATCTCGACTTTGTGGCCGGCATCGCCGTGTCGAGCCTCGGTCATGCCGATGCGGGCGTCATGAACGCGATGCAGGAAGCGATGGCCACGGGACTCATCCACACCTCCAACCTGTACCGCACGGCGCCGGGTGAGGCGCTCGCGCAGTGGCTGGTGGACCATTCTTTCGCGTCGAGCGTGTTCTTTGCGAATTCGGGCGCCGAGGCGAACGAGGGGGCGTTCAAGTTCGCGCGGCGCTGGGCGCGCAGCACGGGGCACGAGGCCAAGCACGAGATCATCGCGGTGCGCGGTTCGTTCCACGGGCGCATGCCGGGGACGCTCGCGGCCACCGATCGCCCGAGCTATCGGCTGCCGTTCCGTCCGCTCATGGGCGGCGTGCGCATCGTGGAGCGCGATCTCACCGAGCTGCGCGCGGTGCTCGACCCGGAGACGGCGGCCGCGGTGATCGTGGAGCCCATTCAGGGTGAGGGCGGTGTGCGCGTGCTCGACCCCGAGTTCCTGCGCGGTCTGCGGAAGCTCACGCAGGAGCGGAACGTCCTGCTCATTCTGGACGAGATCCAGTGTGGTCTGGGGCGCACGGGCTCGTTCTTCGCCTACGAGCAGCTGGGCTTCTCCCCCGACCTGCTCACGATCGCCAAGCCGCTCGCCAACGGCCTGCCGATGGGCGCGATTCTCGTGAGCGACCAGGTGGCCCGGGTGATGCAGCCGGGCGATCACGGCACGACCTTCGGCGGCGGTCCGCTGCTGGCGCATGTGGCGCACCATGTGGTGCAGCGGCTGAGCGAACCGGCGCTGCTCCAGCACGTGCGCGAAACCGGCGTATGGTTCGGTGAGCAGCTCAAGGCCATCGCGGCGCGCACCGGCGCCATCCGGCAGGTGCGCGGCACGGGGCTCATGTGGGGGATGGACACGCACGAGCCGGCGGCAGCCATCATCGGCCGGGCCTTCGAGCGCGGCCTGCTCATGGTGAGCGCCGGCGAGCACACGCTGCGGTTCCTGCCGCCGCTCGTCATCACGAAGGACGAGCTGGCCTCGGGACTCGAGATTCTCGAAGCGGCGCTCAAGGGCTGATCGCACGTGTGCATCCCGGCCCCGTTTCGCGAGTCGGATCGTGGCACGCTCTACGACTTCATCGCGGCGCATCCGCTCGGGGTGATCACCTCGCCCACCGTCGACGGTGGGCTCTACGCCACGCATCTCCCGCTCTGGCTCGATCGTGAGCGGGGGGTGCTCGAGGGGCATATCGCGCGCGCCAATCCGCACGGCGCGCGCACGCGGTCGGGGACGACGGCGCTCGTGGTGTTCAGCGGCATCGACGCGTACATCACGCCCAGCTGGTACCCGAGCAAGCAGGAGCACGGCAAGACGGTGCCGACCTGGAACTACATCGCCGTGCATGTCGAGGGGGCGCTCGCCTGGCACGACGACGCGGCCTTTCTCGCCCGCCACCTCGACCGGCTCACCACGACGCACGAGGCGCAGCAGGCCCACCCGTGGGCGATGCACGATGCGCCGGCGGAGTACCTCGCCCAGCAGATGCGCGCCATCGTCGGCGTGTCGATCGCGATCGCGTCACTCGAGGGGAAGTACAAGCTGAGTCAGAATCGCGGCGACGCCGACATCAGCAGTGTGGTGCATGGACTGCGCGCGCGCGACACGCACGCGGCGCACGCGATGGCCGACGCGGTCGCAGCGCATCGCCCAGTGCGCTAACCGACTTTTCGCGCCGCGCAAGTTCGCGCTTGCAGTTTGCGCGCGCGGTTCCAATATTCCTCCATCCTTCACGTGCCTCCGTGAACGGTGCGGGACATCCACGCGGTGCGAATCGCGTGTGGCTCCGCGAAGCGCACCAGCCCGCGTGGCTCGATCACCGGCGGTGTTGGCCCTGTCCTGGTACATCGATCCGGCGATGTACTCGAGGCCGGACAGGGCCGCCGGTGGTGCTGGCGCGTTGCGCCGCCCATCCATCTCCCCCCGAGAGTTTTTCGCCGCCGGCGGATTCCGCGGATAACGGACACAGCCGCCGCGCACGCACTCGCCGCCATCCGCCCGCCCGCCGATCAACGCGATCAAGGGGTCAGAGCTGTTGAAACTCCGGGCGGATCAAGGGGTCAGAGCTGTTGAAATTCTGGGCGCCGCCCACGGCGTCCGAGCGGTGGATGTCGCCCGGCGGCGGATTTCGCGGATAACGGACACTGCCTCCGCGGATCACGCGGACATCGCGGATTCGCTCCTGCCCATCCCCACGATCCGCGCCATCCGCGTATGCTGTTGCCGGTATCCGCGCGATCCCCGATCAAGGGGTCAGAGCTCTTGAAAGAGCTCGATCCCCGATCAAGGCGATCAAGGGGTCAGAGCTCTTGAATTTCTGGGCGCCGCCCACGGCGTCCGAGCGGTGGATTTCGCGGCGGCGGATTTCGCGGATAACGGACACTGCCTCCGCGGATCACGCGGACGTCGCGGATTCGCTCCTGCCCATCCCCACGATCCGCGCCATCCGCGTATGCTGTTGCCGGTATCCGCGCGATCCCCGATCAAGGGGTCAGAGCTCTTGAAATGCCGCCATCCGCGCATGCTGTTGCCGGTATCCGCGCGATCCCTGATCAAGGGGTCAGAGCGCTTGAAAGAGCTGTTGAAATTCCGAGCGCCGCCCACGGCGTCCGAGCGGTGGATGTTGCGGCGGCGGCGGATTTCGCGGATAACGGAAACAGCCTCCGCGGATCACGCAGACATCGCGGATTCGCTCCCGCCCATCCCAACGATCCGCGCCATCCGCGCATGCGGTTGCCGTCATCCGCGCGATCCCCGATCAAGGGGTCAGAGCTCTTGAAGTCGATCAAGGGGTCAGGTGAATCAAGCGGCGAATCAACGGGTCGGAGTCGTTGAAATCGCGCGTCCAATGGCGTCGGTCGTGCTCATCCCACGCGCACCTCCCGCCGATCCCGCCGACCCTCTCGTCACGACTCGGCATCCGCACCGGCGCGACGCAGTCGCGTGGTTAAGTTTGGACATGCGTTTCCACGACTTTTCTCGTCGCGCGAGTGTGTCCGCGGCGCTCGTCGCGGCGGTGGCCGCGCCTGTTCAGGCTCAGGTCGCCTCGGCCGCGACACCCACGCTCGTGGTGCAGATCACGGTCGACCAGCTGCGCCCCGACTATCTGGACCGGTACAAGGATCAGTTCACCGGCGGTCTCGCCCGACTGCTCAAGAACGGCGCGTTCTTCACCAACGCGTACCACGACCACGCCACCACCGAAACGGCGCCCGGGCATGCCACGCTCTGGAGTGGCCGCTTTCCGGCACACACCGGTGTGGTGCTGAACGAGATCGGTGTGGCCGACCCGCAGTCGCCGCTCCTCTTTGGACGCGGCGGCGGCGCGAGCCCGTACCGCTTCCGTGGCTCGGCCCTCTTCGACTGGATCCGCACCCGCGACCAGTTCAGCAAGGCGCTCAGCGTGAGCCGAAAGGATCGCGGCGCCATCCTGCCGCTCGGGCGCGCCAAGCAGAACGTCTACTGGTATTCGCTCGACGGCCGCTTCACCACGAGCCGCTACTACGGCGACACCATGCCGACGTGGGTGCAGCAGTTCAATGCCAGAATGAGCGCGCAGCGCTTCCTCGGCGCCAAGTGGGAGTTGCTGCTGCCGGCGGCGCAGTACAGCGAGAAGGACTCGGTGCCGGTCGAAAGCCAGGGGAAGGACTTCGTCTTTCCGCATGTCGTCCCCACCGACGCGCGCACGGGCTACAACGACCTCACCGAGTACCCGTTCATGGACGAGTACACGGTGGACTTCGCGCTGGCCGGCGTGAATGCGCTCGAACTCGGGAAAGGACCGAGCACCGACGTGCTGGCGGTGTCGCTCTCGACGACCGACGCCGTCGGGCATCGCTACGGCCCCGATTCGCGCGAGATCCACGATCAGGTCCTGCGCGTGGATCGCCAGCTGGGCCGACTGATCGACTCGCTCTACAAGATGCGCGACTCGACCAAGATCATCTTCGCGCTCGGCGCCGATCACGGTGTGACGCCGTTCCCGGAGCTCGCGTTTCCCGGTACCGATCCCGCCCGGGGGCGCGTGAACCCCACCCCCATCATCGACGCGGCGCGCAGCGCATTGGCGGCGCGTGGCGTGGAAGGGGACGCGCTGCTGCTGCAGGCCGGCATCGTGTCGCTCGACCGGCGCCGTCTGGCGGCCCGGGGGGTCAACTACGATTCCACCGTGACGGCGCTGCGGGGCGCGTTGCTCAAGCTCCCCGGCATGCTGCGGGTCGATCGCGTCACCACGCTCGCCGCCGACGCGAAGAAGGGAGACAAGTTCGCGCGCCGCTGGCTGCATTCCGTGCCCCACGACATGGGCGCCGTGCTCACGGTGACCTTCAAGGAGGGGTACTACTGGTACACGACGCGCTACGCCACGCACGGCACGCCGCATGATCTCGACGCCCACATCCCGATGCTGTTCATGGGCCCGATGTTCAAGGCCGGGCGCTTCGCACAGCCGGTACGAAGCGTGGACATCGCGCCGACACTGGCCGAAGCGGTGGGCGTGGAACCGATCGAGCCCATCGATGGTCGGATCCTGACCGAGCTGTTCCGTCCGACCACCGGGAAGCCCACGCCGCCCGCCAAGCGTTAAGCGGTCATGAGTGGTCTCTCCCGCGCCTTCGACGAGCTGCGCTTCGGCCCCGGCCGGACGCTCAATCTGCGCGCGCTGCAACCCACCGCGCTGCAGGCCACGCAGCTCGCGGAGCAGTGGTTGCGCGAGCAGCAGGTGCTCGGTGCGGAGGAGGCGCTGGTGATCACGGGGCGCGGCAACAGCTCGCTCGACGGCTATTCGCCGGTGCGCGAAAGCATCGTGCGGCTGCTCCCCTCGCTCCGTCGTCGCAATGTGATCGACGGATACGAGGAGCACACGCCGGGGTCGTTCATCGTACGCTTCGCGCCCGTGAAGGCGCTCTTTGAAACGCCGAAACGTCGCCGCGAAAAGCCGGCGACGGTGGTACCGCGGCCGCCCTCCCTGAGCGGCCTCGACGAAGAAACGATCCGGCAGCTGCGCGACCTGGCCTATCTGTCGCTGGCGGCGCTTGGCCTCATGAGCCCCACCCGCGAGCAGCTCGAAGACGAAATGCTGCGGCACTTCGGCGTGCTCTCCGCCGCACTCCCCGACAACGGCGACCGCGAGGCGCTGCTGCAGCAGGCGATGCTGCGCGCCGCCGAGGAGTACGAGCGGGGCTAGAGCCCGCCGGGGATAGCGCTTACTGCCGCACGACCATGTTGTCGAACATGCCGTACCCTTCAAGCGCGAGGTACGACGGCGGCGCGATGGCGGCGGCGTAGGTGCCGATGACGACATTGTTGATCGTGAGCGTCACCGTCTGCGCGACCGGATCGATGCGCAGCGTCATCGGATTGAAACCCGGATAGCCCTCATTGCCCTCTGCGAGGCTCGGGCCGGTCATGCCGTTCAGGCGCAGCTGGTAATGCATCGGCCCCGGATTGTTCTGCGCATTGTCGACCTTGAGCCAGAGCGTGCCACTGTTCGCGAGTGCCTTGCTGGTGACACGCGTGTTGGTGAAGCCCATCGCGATGTAGGCACCGGCCACCGGACGCGGATAGCCGTCGATGCTGAACTCGTAGGCCGTCTTCGGCGCCGCGAACGGCAGCAACGCCGACGGAAAGACCGTCATGCCGTTCCACTCGGCGCTGAAGATGCAGCCATTGAACGGATCGAGGTCGATCGGCGAGTACATCTGCTGGTCGTTGACCGAGCAGCCGGCCCACTTCCACGACTGGCCCACATCACCATCGATCCACGCGACGTTCTTGTTGCCCGGCCACTCGGCCCAGAAGCCGTTGATCGACTGGCTGGCCGCGACGTACTTGAGCGTTCCCTTGCCGCCCGTCGGCCGCCACTGCTGATCGGCGCCGAACGACTCGCGGTAGATCACCCCCGGCGCCGGCGCGGTGGTCGGCATGTTGCTCGGCGCTGGCGCCGGCTCGATGAACTTGCCCATCGCGGCGTCCGCCGGTGCGGTGATCGGCGAGGAACGGTCGGCGCACGCCGAAAGGGCGGCTGTAGCCAGGGCCAGCGTGGCGAGCGTGATCGAACGGGTCATGATCGGGTCGGCGAAAGAGAAGGGGGGTGCGATGCCTTGTCGCCGACCGAATGGGCAATGGCCATGCCATTAATCCAGCCGTGAAGTAATGACGCAAGTCATTGCCAAGGAACACGTTACCGGAAATCCTGTATGCCGCTGCGGTCGATTGTTTCGATCATCGGTGTCACGAAATGTTCCAGCGCATGGGGCTTGCCGTCGGTCAGGTCTCGCGGCAGCGTGAGGCACCTCTTTGCCCTGGAGTTCCATGCGTACACGTCTCGCCGGGATCGCGTCGGTCGCGATCCCGACTTTGCTCAGTGCCCAGACCCTTCCCGGGTACACGCCGGCCAACGCCGCCGCCCAGCGCGCCGCTGAACAGCAGGCCATTGCCGGACCCGTACCGGCGCGCGCCAATGAGCGCTCGAAGGAGCTCTCCAAAGAGCCGCATGTCGCCGGCACGCGTGCGCAGAAGACCACCGCCGACTACGTCATCGCGCAGATGAAGGCGATGGGGCTCGAGACCGAGTATCGCGTCTATGATGTGTGGCTCCCGCACGCGACGAGCGTGAAGATCACCAAGATCGGCGCGCGGCCGGTGGCGCTCGACTTGAGCGAACCGCCCATCGCGAGCGATCCCGCGACGCAGTTCCCGCAGTATCCCACCGTGAACGGCTCGAGTGGCGCGGGGGTAGGCGAAGGCGACTTGGTGTTCGTCAACTTCGGTCTCATCGAAGACTACGCCGTGCTCGACTCGCTGGGCGTGAGTGTGAAGGGCAAGGTGGTGCTGGCGCGCTACGGCCGGAGCTTCCGTGGCATCAAGGCGCGTGAGGCCGAAAAGCGCGGGGCGGTGGGGCTCCTCATCTACACCGACCCGCTCGACGACGGCTTCGTGCAGGGCGATGTGTATCCCGATGGCCCGATGCGCCCGCTCAAGGGGTTGCAGCGCGGCAGCGTGTTCAACGGCGCCGGCGACCCGCTCACGCCGGGCTACGCCAGCAAGCCGGGCGCGCCACGCCTCAAGCCGGAAGAGACGAGCCTGCCCAGAATTCCGGTGGTGCCGATCAGCGCGTACAACGCGCAGCTGCTGCTCGCCGAGGTGAAGGGCACCGACATTCCGCGCGGCTGGCAGGGGGGCATGGCGCTCCGCTATCACGTGGGCCCGGGGCCGGTGAAGGTGCGCGTCGAAGTCACCACCGACGCCGCCACCAACGGCACGAAGCCGATCATCAACACGCTCGGCTATCTGCGCGGCAGCGAGTACCCCGATCAGTACGTGTACATCGGCGGTCACCGCGATTCGTGGGGCCCCGGCGCCGCCGACAACATCAGCGGCACGGTGAGCATCATGGAAGCGGCCAACGCACTGGCCGATCTGGCGAAGAAAGGCATTCGCCCGAAGCGCACGATCGTCTTCGCGACGTGGGACGCCGAAGAGTGGGGGCTCGTGGGGAGTTCCGAGTACGTGGAAGACGATTCGCTCCGTCTCAAGAAGGGCGCGGTGGCGTATCTCAACCAGGACGTGTCGGCGCAGGGCTCGCAGTTCGGCGGCGGTGGCTCGCCCAGCATGCGCGCCGTGCTGCGTGATGTGACCAAGCAGGTGACCGACCCGAAAACGAAGGGCACGGTCTACGCGGCGTGGCGCGCGGCGACGGGCACGAAGGCCGACACGCTCGAGCCGCCCATGGGTGATCCGGGTGGCGGCAGCGATTTCGCCGGCTTCTTCAACCACTTCAGCATCCCGATCGCCGAGTGGGGCTTCGGCGGCCCGGCCGGCACCTACCACTCGGCGTACGACACGCACGCGTGGATGGAGAAGTTCGGGGATCCGGGCTTCGAGTATCACGCCACGAGCGGCCGCATCGGCGCCGCAGTCGCGCTGCGCATGGCGAACGCCGATATCCTGCCGTACGACTACGTGGAGTTCGCGCGCACCATGAAGAAGTACGTCGCCCCGGTGGAGCGTGGCATGACGCAGAAGGGGTGGAGTGCCGCACCGGTCTCGGGGCTCACCACCGCCATCGCCAGGCTCGAGAGCGCGGCCGCCGCGTTCGCGACCGCGCGCGATGCGGCGCTCGCCGGCACGCTCACCAAGGCGCAGAAGGATGCGACCAATGCGGCCCTGCTGACGGTGGAGCGCTCGTTCGCGCGCGACGCGGGTCTCAAGAGCCGCCCGTGGTACCGCTCGATGATCTACGCGTCGGACGTGGACAACGGCTACAGCACCATGGTCTTCCCGGGTGTGGGCGAAGCCATTCGCTACGGGACGGAAGCTGACGTGAACGCCGAGCTCGCCGACCTCATCGCGCGCTTCAACGCCGCCGCCGCCGCGGTGGACAAGGCCCGCGCGGCGCTGGGCGCTCGATAGACGACTCCTCTCCGTTGCTCCACCCCTCCGCACGTCAGGCACAGCGAATCGGCCGATGCTGTTGTGCCTGATCCGCGGAGAGGCGGAGCAGCGGAGCAACGGAGGAACTTCTTCTCTTGAGACTTGAGATGTCCGTTCAGCACCTGACCCCGAAGGAGATCGCCACGCGGCTGGAGGAACCGAATCCTCCGGTCATTCTCGATGTGCGTGAGCCGTGGGAGTACGACCTCGCGCATCTCACGCCGAGTGAGCTGATTCCGCTGTCGACGTTGCCGGGAGAGCTGCATCGGTTGGACCCGCAGCAGGAGTACGCGGTACTCTGTCATCATGGCATGCGATCGGAGATGGCCGCGAACTGGCTCGCGCAGCATGGCTTCACGCGGCTCATCAACATCGATGGGGGGATCGATGCGTGGAGTAGTGACGTCGATCCGTCGGTGCCGCGCTATTAGACGCGCATGGTGACCGCGGCGCAGCTCATCGCCGGGGGGATCGCGGCGTCGGCGGCGCTCTTCTGGCTGGCGGCGCGGCGGCGAGCGCGCTTGCGCGCGATGGATGCGGCCGATGCGCGCCGTCGGCCGCGCCACCCCGATGGAACGGTGCGTGGCGCCGAGCCGATTCGACTGGAGGCGACCACCGGTCGCGCGGTACTTCTGCTGCACGGCTTCAATGACACGACGCAGTCCATGCGGTACCTGGCCGAGCGACTGCATGCGGCGGGGTATACGGTGCACGCGCCGAGCCTGCCGGGTCATGGGTGTTCACTGCCGGTGATGGCGCGCGACCAGCGCGCCCCCTTGTGGCGTCGCGCGGTGGCGGAGGCTCATGCAGCGCTGCGCGCCACGCATGACACGGTGTTCCTCTGCGGCCAGAGCATGGGTGGGGCGCTCGCCCTGCTCGAGTCGGTCGATCACCCACCCGCGGCGCTGGCGTTGCTCGCGCCCTATATCGGCATGGCCGCGTCGTTGCGCGCCAAGCTGGCCATCGCGATGCTGGGGGAGCCGTTCACCGCGTATCTCACCAACGCGGGTGGCGAACGCTCCATTCACGACGACGCGGCCCGCGCGCGCGCCCTTGGCCCCGGACTCGTCACGGCGACGACTCTGCATGCGCTGCGTGAAGTGGCCATGAGTGCCGAAGCGGCGCTCCCGCGCGTCGCGGTTCCGACGCTCTACCTGCAGTCGCGCCTCGACAACCGGGTGCCGGCCGCCGCCGCCGAACGGCACTACGCCGCACTCGGTGCGCGGGACAAGCAGGTCCGCTGGTTCACGGGCAGCGGGCACATCCTGTCGGTCGACTTCGAGCGCGACGCTGTAGCGGACGCGGTGGTGGTCTGGTTCGAGCGGTTCTCGCGAGGGGGATAGTCCCTTGTACCTGATTTGCGGAGGGACGGAGCATCGGAGCAACGGAGCTCTTTGATTTGTTCTCCGTTGCCCCGATGCTCCGCCCCTCCGCAGAGCAGGTACAGCGAACCCGCCGGTGCACCGATCCCAGCCGAAGCGCACGTCCAGGTCCGAAACCCAAGCTGCCAAAGCCTCTCCAAGGGACTAGGTTTGTAAGGTTGCCCGCGAACGTCCCGGGCAGCCGACCCGAAGAACCGTTTGGAGTAGCGCATGCCCGAGTTTGGAAGCTGGGGAACCGATTGGTGGAAGCCGATCGTGTTCGTCATGATCGCTGGTCACCTCACGAACATCTGTGTCACGCTCTTCCTGCATCGCGGGCAGACGCATCGCGGGGTGGTCTTTTCGCGCCTGGTCGAAGTGCCGATGCGCGTGTGGCTGTGGTTGACGACCGCCATTCGCACCAAGGAGTGGGTGGCGTGCCACCGGAAGCATCACGCGTATGCCGACCGCGAGGGCGATCCGCATAGCCCCGTCGTCGAAGGGCTGCGCAACATCCTGCTCAAGGGCGCCTTCTACTATCGGAAGGCGGTGCGTCAGCCCGGCGTGCTCGAGAAGTACGGCAAGGGTACGCCCGATGACTTCCTCGAGCGGCATCTGCTCGATAAGCGGTCGAGCGTGGGCATCGTGCTGATGCTCGCCATCGACATTTATCTCTTCGGCTGGTTCACCGGCCCCGTCGTGTGGGCCGTGCAGATGATCTGGATCCCGTTCTGGGCCGCCGGCGTCATCAACGGCATCGGCCACGCGCTCGGC
The DNA here is from genome assembly GCA_039809645.1 of Gemmatimonas sp. Taxonomy (GTDB): domain Bacteria; phylum Gemmatimonadota; class Gemmatimonadetes; order Gemmatimonadales; family Gemmatimonadaceae; genus Gemmatimonas. Next base: position 16,969 of record JBDHVK010000005.1, on the reverse strand, counting down.
TACCGCAACCACGATGTGAAGGACGAGAGCCGCAACATCTCCCCCTTCGGCATCATCATCGCCGGCGAAGAGCTGCACAACAACCACCACGCCGATCCGCACAGCGCGAAGTTCGCGCACCGCTGGTTCGAATTCGACATCGGCTGGATGTACATCAAGCTGCTGTCGATCTTCGGCCTCGCCGAAGTGAAGTACGCTCGCGTGGGTGAACACGTCCGCATCGCCGAGACGATCGATGGCTGATGTGACCTGCAGCCGCTGCGGCAATACGCGCGAAGGATTTGAGCGTCCGCCGTTCCCGGGTGCCATCGGCACCCGCATCGTGGGCGAGATCTGCAAGGTCTGCTGGGGCGACTGGCTCAAGCAGCAGACAATGCTGATCAACCACTACGGCCTGAACGTGATGGACCCGCAGGCGCGGCAGTTCCTCACCAAGAACATGGAAGCGTTCCTGTTCAAGACGGCGGGCGGGGAGAACGTCGATACGTCGAAGCAGGGCACCATCAACTGGTGACGGGTCGGCCCTCACCGGTTTGAAAAAAGACGCCGCGCTGAGTTCACAGACTCAGCGCGGCGCTTTGCTTCGGGGTGGTGGTCCTGCATCTCGCTGGGGAGTCGAGAGTCTTGTTCCTCAGTTCACGCCAGCGATGTAGCGGGCCAGGCGGCCGCACTCGGCGCACTTGAGCGTGACATGGGAATGCGGTGGCGGCGGGTGTACAACCGGATCACGCTGGATCGACCCTGAGCAGGACGGGCAGCTCAGCGGAAGGCCCGTGCGGTCGCTGGCGATCAGGTGCAGCGCCTGGGCGGGATTGTACGTGTTCGGGCGTGGCTTACGCATCCAACAGCCTCCGTTGCGTAATGGCTGTCACCCCACTAGGGAGGGGGCGACGCGCGAAAGCTATATACGCCTGTTTTGGTCTTAAACCCTTGCACGTACTATTGCGGAGGCCCTGTAACCGGTGTCTCCGTATTTAGCCGGCTTTTCGGTAGGACCGACCAGTCACGAATCACTCGGACCGGCTAGATGGACTCGCTGCATTAGGACCGATCGGTACTAATCCGCGAATAGCTGGTTATGCCCGAGGTTGGCTTCCGCGCTCATTCCCATGGCGACGGGCGGCGCCACAGCCGGCGACCGAGGCGCCAGGAGCGTTTCGCCGAGATCTCGTTCGTCTCTCCCGGCGGGAACAGCTCGGCGTCGCGGTACTCGTCGAGGAAGTCGGTGGCCTTCGCACTGGCCTCATCGGCCCAGTGCACGATCTCGGCTTCGGTGGTCATCGGCTGCACCGGGCTGCCGAATTCCAGCGCACCGTGATGCGAGAGGATGAAGTGCAGCAACTCATCGCGCTGCGCCTCGGTGAGCGCGAGGCCACTCTCGCGCAGTCGCCGATCGAACATCAGCGCCCCGAGCGTCACGTGGCCGAGCAGCATGCCGCTGCTGGTGTGCGCAAAGCCCTCGGGGTTCACGGCGTAGGCTTCGACCTTGCCGATGTCGTGCAGCAGGGCGCCGGCAACGACGAGATCCTGGTCGGCTTTGCGGACCGTGCGCGCGATGTAGCGCGCGATGTCGGTGACCTCGAAGACATGCAGCAGCAACCCGCCGAGTTGCGCGTGATGACCGTTCACGGCGCCTGGCGTGCGCTCGAACTGCACGCGGAACTGATCATCGGCGAAGAACAGATCGACCGCGGCGCGGACACGCGACGACTTGATGCTCGCCCGGAGCTTGTCGAGCGCATCCCAGACCTGCTCGGTGGGGGCGTCGATGCGGGGCAGGAAGCCGGTGGGATCGACCTGCTCCGGGAGCAGCAGTCGCGGTGCGGCCTTGAGCTCGAGTTGCCGCCGCTTGCTCCCCGCGTCGCCGAAGAGCGCAACCTCGCCGATGACCGCGATGACCTTTCCCTTGTCGATACCGGCGACCCAGTCGAGTCGCTCCGACCAGATTGGCGCGGTGTCGATGACACCGGTGCTGTTGGCGAGCGTCAGCACCACGAACGGGTTGCCGGTGCGGGTGACCTTCTCCGTCCGGTCGCGGACGAGGAACTCCTGCTCGATGCGGGTGCCGGCGGGGGTCTGGGAGAGACTCAGCATGCGTGCAAGATGTGGCACTGCGTCACGGCACCGTTAGCGCGCGGATGCCCCGTCGTCTGGCCAGCCCTTGCGCCAGCTCCCGGTCCGGGAGAGCGTTAATCAACTCTCTCAGTCCTATGGCTACTTCGATTCGTCCCAGTTCCGACACCAAGGCCGTTCGCCCCGGTGGACATGCGCCCGACGTCAACGACGCCGAGCTCGCCGCGTTGCGGCTCTTCATCATCATGTCGCGCGCGCATACGGCGGTCACCGCGCACGCGGCGGCGGACATTGCGAAGCACGGGCTGACGCTCGCCGAGTTCGGCATCCTCGAGGCGTTGTATCATCGCGGCCCCATGCTGCTGGGCGAGGTGCAGAAGCGCATCCTCGTCTCGAGCGGCGGGATCACCTTCCTCGTCGACCGGCTCACGGCCAAGGGGCTCGTGGAGCGCCAGACGTGCGAGAGCGACCGTCGCGCGCGTTATGCGGCGCTGACCGAGAAGGGCACGGCGCTGGTGCGCGAGATCTTCCCGAGCCACGCGGCGGTCCTGACCCGCGCCCTGAGCGGCCTGTCGGTGGACGAGCAGAAGGCCGTCACCGCCATGATCAAGACCATGGGTCTGGCCGCCGCCTCGATGCCCCTCCCCGACGAGGGCTGACCCGCCCCGATCAAGGGCCCGATCAAGGGGTCAGAGCTGTTGAAAACCGACCCGGCCCGATCAACGGGTCAGAGCTGTTGAAAAAAGGCGCTCTTGACGAGCGCCTTTTTGTTTAGTATAATACTCACAGCTGAGATAACGGATCTCCAACTACTACAAGGTGAGGCTCTCCATGCTGTGGCAATTCGACCCCGCGCACTCGCAAATCCAGTTCTCCGTCAAGCACATGGGGATCTCCACCGTCCGCGGCACCTTCCAGGCGTTCACCGGCGAAATCGACGAGCAGAACGGACAGGTGAAGTCGGTCACGGTCGACATCGACATGACGAGCCTCACCACGGCGAACGAGCAGCGCGACGGGCACCTCAAGAGCCCCGACTTCTTCGATGTGGCGACGTACCCCACCGCGAAGTTCGTGCTCACGCAGTTCGAGCGTTCGGGCGATGACGTCACGGCGACGGGCAACCTCACGATCCGCGACACGACCAAGCCGGTGACGCTCAAGGGCGAGATCGGTGGCCCGGCCAAGGACCCGTGGGGCAACGAGAAGGTCTCGGCGGTGCTCGAGACCAAGATCAGCCGCAAGGAGTGGGGCCTCACCTGGAACGTCGCGCTCGAGGCGGGCGGCGTGCTGGTGAGCGACGATGTGAAGTTGCATATCGACGTGCAGGCGGCTGTCGCCGCACCAGCCGCGTAGAGCACTCACGACCCACAACCAAAAGCCCGAAACCCTAAACTGATCAGTTTAGAGTTTCGGGCTTTTGGTTATGGGTCGCGGGTTGTTCCGGGTGACTGCCTTTCCTACTTCCAATCCGCCACGAACAAATTCGTCTCCGTCGCGATCTTGTCGTGCCGGTTGCTCGCCCACAGCAGCTTCTTGCCGTCGGGGCTGAACATCGGGAAGCCGTCGAACACCGGGCTCGTCGTGATCTGCTCGAGCCCCGAGCCGTCGAGGTTCACGAGATAGAGATCGAAGTTGCCGCTGCGCGGATTCTTGTGATTGCTCGAGAAGATGATCTGCTTGCCGTCGGGGGTCCATGACGGGCCGAAGTTCGCGCCGCCGAGCTTGGTGATCTGGCGCTGGTTGCTGCCGTCGGCGTTCATGACGAACAGTTCCATGCGATTCGGGCGGATCATGCGCTTCGCGAGGAGATCCTTGTACGCCTGCAGGTCCTTGTCGTTGTCGTAGTGCCAGGCGCGATAGACGATCTGCTTGTCGTCGGGGCTCCACCACGGGCCACCATCATAGCCGGGCGTCGTGGTGAGGCGCTTCATGTCGGTGCCGTCGACATTCATCGTGTAGATGTCGAGGTCACCGTCCTTGAGGCTCGTGAACACGATTCGCTTGCCATCGTGACTGAGCACGCCCTCGGCGGTGTACACGCCGAAGTTGGTGAGCCGCTTCATGTCCTTGCCGTCGACGCCCACGGTGTAGATGTCGTACGGGTCGATGCCCCACACGTAGCCGGCGCTCGGATCGGGCTTGGGCGGGCAGGCGGTATCGGCCGCATGCGTGGCGCCAAAGAACAGGCGCTTGCTGCCGGGGAGAAACCAGCCGCAGGTGGTCTTGCCACCGCGGGAGACCTTGGTGAGCCCCGAGCCGTCGGCCTTCATGACGTACTGCTGGTCGCAGGTGCGGCCATCGCGGGTGCTCTGGAAGGTGATCATCTGCCCGTCGGCGCTCCAGTACGCTTCGGCGTTCTCGCCGCCGTTCGTGAGCTGCACGAGGTTGGACAGACGGCGCTCGCCCGAGTCGGGGGCGACGGCGATGCGGGTGGTGCCGTTGAGGGCGGGCGTGGCGCTGCCGGCAGCGGGACCGCCGGAGCTGGAGCACGCGGCGACCGTCGCGACCAGCGCGGCGCCGAGGATCAGGGGACGGGTCATATCAGATCAAGAGGGGCGGAAATGACGATGGGCTGAACCGTATCGCCGGGTCAGCCCATCCGCCAATCGGGGATTCTACCTACAAAGCCAGAACCACCCGGAACCCGGAACCACCCAGAACCCAAAACCCAAAGCCCGGAACCCAGCACTGATCAGTTCTGGGTTCCGGGCTTTTGGTTCTGGGTCGTGGGTGGGTTACCCTAGTTCCCCGACTTCTTGGCCGGCGCCTTCGCCACCGGCATCGCCGTGCCGGCCTGGGCGAACAGATCCTTCTGGGTGGCGCTCTTCTTCATGAGCTCCATGGCCCGGCGGAGCTGGTTGTCGTCCTTGAGGCTGCGGCGGCGGACCAGCGTGTCGCCGAAGGCGACCTTGGCGACGCGCTCTTCGATGTAGCGATCGACATCGGTGGCGCCGGCGTCCCAGACGGCCTTGTCGATCTTCACGGTGTCGGCCACGAGCTTCTGCCAGACCTGATCACGCCAGGCGGCGTTCATGGTGAACGTGGGCGTCACCTTGCCCTTCTGCGACTCGGCCACGGCCGACACGGCGTTCAGGTACTTCTGGATGTTCGGCGCGAGCTGGCGGCGCAGCTGCTGCTCGGGCGTGGTGAGCGTATCGGGCGGGACGATCACGTCGGGCGTGATGGCGCCGCCGCCGTAGAGCGTGCGGCCGGCCGCGCTCTTGAAGGTCGGACGCGCCTTGCGCACGGAATCGGTCTCCATCGAGTCGGGCATCACCTCGAGGAACTGCCCGTCGGCGGTCATCTTGCGCTCCTTCTGGATGGAGCGACCACTCGGCGTGTACCATTTGCCCGTGGTGATCTTGAGGGCGTAGCCACCATCGAGATTGTAGACGCTCTGCACGAGCCCCTTACCGAAGCTGGTCGTGCCGAGGACCAGCGCGCGGTCGTAGTCCTGCAGCGCGCCGGTCACGATTTCGGAGGCCGACGCCGAGCCACCATCGACCATCACGATGAGCGGGATGTCGGGCATGAGCGGCTCGACCTGCGCGACGTACTTCTCGAACTCACCGCGGCCGCGCACCGACAGCAGCTCCTTCCCCTTCGGCAGGAAGAGGTTGGACATCGAGAACGCTTCCTCGAGGATGCCGCCGGGGTTGCCGCGGAGGTCGAGGATGATCCCCTTGGCGCCCTGCTTCACGAGCGCGCGGGTGTTGTTCACGATGTCTTCGGTGGTCTGCTCGGAGAAGCGCGTGAGGGGGATGTACCCGGTCTTCTCGTCGAGCATCATGGCATACGGCACCGCCGGGACGTGAATCTCGGCGCGCTTGAAATTCATCTTGATGGGCTGCTGCACGCCAAGGCGCAGGAACGTCACGGTGACGGGCGTCCCGATGGGCCCGAGGAGGTGATTCTGCACCTCCTGCGTGTTGAAGCCGCGCGCGTTGACGGTGTCGATGATCGCGATGCGGTCGCCTTCCTGCACGCCGCCGCCCTCGGCGGGCGAGTTGGGGAAGACCTTGTCGACGATGACGTAGTCGCCCGACTTCACGATCTGCATGCCGATGCCGGCATAGCGACCGTTGGTGTTGCGCGAGAACTCGGCGAGCTGTTTGGGGGTGAAGAGCTCGGTGTAGGGGTCGTTGAGCTCCTTCACGAGGCCGCGGGCGGCCTTTTCGTAGAGCATCTGCGCGTCGAGCGTGTCCACGTAGCGCAGGGCGACGAACGTCAGCACCTGGTCGAGGAGTTGGGCGCCCCCGCGGGTCTGGCGCTGCTGCAGGGCAAAGCCTGAGGCAACCAGGGGTACGGTGACGAGGGCGGCCAGGGCGGCCATGCGCTTACGGGTCATGCGGGTCTCGGTTTGGAGGACCTTTCAAGGTACAGGCTACAGATAACGTACGCTGGGACGGGACCGCTGTTCCGAGGCGAGCCGGAATGAGGGGGGCCTCAGAGGGCATTCTGACTTCAGAGACGAGATCGGGCTCGGACGTCGGACGCGTGGCCCGGGGGAGGTTTGTGCGCGCCGCTTCCCCGCTAACTCCTTGCCGCCAGCCACGTTTCAGACGGTCTGAGCCCCGATCTCGTCTCAGACGTCCGAATCCATCTGACATCCGGGACTACCCTTCCTCGCGCGGCCTCGACCCCAAGACGTAGTCCACGTTCCACTGCCGCTCGTACTGCCGAATGGCGATGTCCCGGACCAGCCCCGCTGAGAGCAGCATTTCGTGGGCCGGCTGCAAGACCCGCTGCAGGTGCGACGGATACCGCTGGGTCAGCGGCAGCTGTTCGGCCAGGCGCTCGAGGGGCACCCGCCACGAGAGGCGGCCGTCGGCGCGGGCGACCTCGAGGATGCGGTAGAGGCGCCGGGCCACGGGGCTCGAGAGGGCGTGGTAGCGGCTCGCCGACAGGGTCACCACGTGCCGGGCGGCCAGATTGGCGCGGACGGTGGCCGAGAGGGTGACCCGGGCATCGCCGGGCTCGCCGGCGGCGAGGTTGCCGAAGAGGTGGAGCTGTTCGCGGTCGGCGACGCGGCGGCGCTGGACGCTGACGGTGCTCAGCACGGTGAAGCTCAGGTCCTGATGGCCGCTGGCGGCGCTCCAGTAGGCGCCGATGCTTTCGAGCGTGGTGCGCTCGAGGCGGGTGAGGGCGGCGCGGAGCTGCTCGTAGGTGCGGCCGTCGGCGCGGCGCCCCATGGAGCGGAGGAAGGCGTGGAGCGTGAACGTGATCGCGCCATCGGCCGGCGAGCCGGCCTCATGGTAGCGATGCAGCAGCTCCACGTAGACGTCCTGATCGAACGTCCCCGGCAGGCGATCGCCCGGCGCCGGGATGACCCGCCAGCGTCCGCCGTTCTCGGTCGTGAACGACACGGGGGCGTCATCGGCGGAATCGCTCAAGCGGAAGAGCGGCAGCTCTTCGAGCGAGCGGTCGAGTACGACGCCACGAACGGTAGGCCGACGACGGGCAGCGAGGGTCATCGGGGGAGGAAGTTGGTCACCCGCCTCACATACAGCAACTACCTGCGGGCGTCAGATGAGCTCGGGCTTGAGCTCGTGCTCCACCACTTTTCCGTTCTCCAGCGTCACGTGGTAGACGCGCGCCTCGGCGCGGGTGCCGACGATGCGCTTGGGCTGGTCGTCTTCGAAGTAGATGCCGGCATCGTTGTCGCAGGCAAAGCCGGGCTTCATTTCGCCCGAGCCGATGAGCTTATGGTACAGCGGGCGACGGCCAGCTTCGGCGTCGTAGTGCGGGCAGTGGCTGCCCTTCAGGAAGCCCATGCACTTCACGATGGAGAGCGCCTTGGGGCGCGAGTCGGTCGTGCCCTCCTCGAACCAGCAGAGCGAGCCGGCGCTCGCACCGCCCATCACGATGCCGCGTTCCCAGGCCTGGCGGAGGATGGCATCGACGCCGTGGGCCTTCCAGATGACCTGCTGATTGAGCGTGTTGCCGCCGCTCACCACGACGGCGTCGGCGGAGAAGATCACCTCGTCGAAGCCCTTCGTCTGCGAGAGGCTTTCGATGAACATGGGCTGCACGAAGGGCTCCACGTTGAGCGGCGCGCAGCTCTGATAGAAGCCGATGATGGCGTCGGGGCTGTCGGCGCTCGCGGTGGGGAGGAAGAGCACGCGCGGGCGCGTCTTGCCGGTGAGCTGCGCCATGTACGCAATGAACTTGGTGCGGAAGCCGCCGCCGGCGATGAGGATCTTCTTCGTGGCGCGGGGCGCGGTGTCGTTGGTCATGGCGTGCAGAGTGGAAGGCATGGTCAGCGTTGCCCCACCAAGGGCAGCCGCGGCGAGGGTGGCCGTGGAAGCGACAAACTCACGACGTTGCATCGTCATCCGCGTTCTCGTCCAAGGGTTCGTCGGGGTAGCCCAGCGCGGCGGTTTCGGTGAAGCGGCGGCTCAGGCGCACCTGCCACGCCGGGTCGCGTGGCACGTCGGCCGGCAGCGGCGGCGCACTGATGCCGATGTCGGCACAAATATCGGCCAGGAGTTCCTTGCCGTCTATCACGACGAGCGTATCGGCGTGCAACCCGGAGAAGACGTGCACGCCGTCATTCTCGACGACGTAGGCGAGGATGACTTCGGTTGGGCCAAGATCATGGGTGAGATCGGGCTCATGCACGAACACGGTGGTGTCGGAGAGCCGATCGGTGAGGGTGGCGCCCACGCCGGCTTCCACGGTCTCCACTTCCCACAGGCCGATCGGTGCCTGGAGCGCCGCCTGCACGAGCGCGCGCGACTCGGCGTCGGCCCGCTTGCCTGCGGCATCCTCGAGCCACGCGGCTCCGATGGGCTGCTTGAGCACGCTCGGTGCGTAGTTGAACAGGGACCACGTGGTGAACAGGTCAGCGACGCCCTCGTCGACGTCTTCATCTTCCTTCACCCCCCACGCGTCGAGCGCGTGGTCGATCCACTCGCCGCTCAGCTTCCGGTCGGCCCAGTCGAGCAGCTCCTGCCCGACGCGCTTCTGGCGCTGCAGCACGACATCGCCCTTGAGCCAATCCTTGCGTGCGTCTGCGTTCAACGCGGCGGCCTCGGGAGGAACGGCTGCGCCGTGACACTTCTTGAACTTCTTCCCGGAGCCGCAGGGGCAGGGGGCGTTTCTATCCATGCTTCACCGTGTGCTCACGTGTGGATTTCGCGGACTTTGTGGCGGGGCGTTTGGGGACGCTGGGGATCCTGGGGATTCTGGGGATGTTGGGGATAGCTGGGGATCTGCGGGATAACTGAAACAGCATGCGCGGATCACACGGAACACGCTGATCCTGATGGAATGTATCCGTGAAATCCGCGTGATCCGTGGATGCTGTTTCGGTTATCCCCAAGATCCCGTGCGACTAGCCTGCCGGTTGCGCACAGAAGGTGGCGTGATCAATGTGTGTTCCCGTGTGACTTCGCGGACTTCGTGGCCGGGGGTCTAGGGATGCTGGGGATCTGCGGGATAACTGAAACAGCATGCGCGGATCACGCGGAACACGCTGATCCTGATGGAATGTATCCGTGAGATCTGCGTGATCCGTGCATGCTGTTTCGGTTATCCCCTAGATCCGTTTCAGTTATCCCTTGGTCCGTGCGGCTAGCCTGCCGGCCTCGCACCGAAGGTGGCGTGATCGATGTGTGCTCCCGTGTGATTTCGCGGACTTCGCGGCGGGGAGTTTGGGGATGCTGGGGATCTTGGGGATAACTGAAACTGCATGCGCGGATCACGCGGAACACGCTGATCCTGATGGAATGTATCCGTGAGATCTGCGTGATCCGTGCATGCTGTTTCGGTTATCCCCTAGATCCCGTGCGACTCGCCTGCCGGCCTCGCACCGAAGGTGGCGTGATCGATGTGTGTTCCCGTGTGATTTCGCGGACGTCGTGGCCGGGAGTCTAGGGATGCTGGGGATCTTGGGGATAACTGAAACTGCATGCGCGGATCACGCGGAACACGCTGATCCTGATGGAATGCATCCGTGAGATCTGCGTGATCCGTGCATGCTGTTTCGGTTATCCCCTAGATCCGTTTCAGTTATCCCTTGGTCCGTGCGGCTAGCCTGCTAGCTGCGCACAGAAGGTGGCATGATCGATGTTGCCACCACACACCACGAGGCCAACGCGCTGGCCGAGCAGGCGTTCGCGTAGCGGGTACAACAGCGCCGCCAGGGCCGCTGCGCCGGCCGGCTCGACGACGAGCTTGGCGGCGCGGAACGTCAACCGCATCGCGTCGCGAATCTGATCGTCGTTCACGAGCACGACTTCATCGGCGAACGCCTTGTTCATGGCGTACGAATACGGTTCGCAGCGCGGTGCGCCGAGTGAGTCGGCAATCGTGCGCACGGCGTCGATGCGCTGCGGGCTCCCCGCTTCGAAACTGCGTTTCATGGTGTCGGCGCCTTCGGGTTCGATGACGTACACCTTGGTGGCCGGCGACAGGCGCTTCACGGCGCAGGCCACGCCGGCGGTGAGGCCACCACCGCCCGCTGCCACCAGCACCGCGTCGAGTTCGCGGCCATGTGCACGCACCTGATCGATGAACTCGAGGCCGAGGGTGGCGGTGCCGAGTGCGGTCAGCGGGCCTTCGTACGGGTGCACAAAGGTGCGCCCTTCGCTGGCCTCGATGTCGTGCACGCGATCGAATGCCTGGTGCACGGTGTCCACCAGCTCCACGGTGGCGCCGAGTTCGCGGCACACCGCGATGCGATACGCGCTGGCTGTACGCGGCATCACCACCTTGGCCGTGGTGCCCAGAGTGCGCGCGGCATAGGCGAGCGAGATGGCATGATTGCCGGCCGACACCGCCGTCACCCCGCGCGCGAGGGTGTCCGCACTCAACGAGCGCATCACCGTGAGCGCCCCGCGCGGCTTGAACGAACCGGTACGCTGAAAGAGCTCTTCCTTGAGCCAGATCTCCGTGTTGCCCAGTCGCTCGGCCACGGCATGGTCCACGAGCTGTCGCACGGGGGTGGTGACGATCAGATCGCCGAGCGCAAGCCGATTGGCGCGGATCTCTGACTCGGTGGGGTAGGTCGTGGGTGCGATGTTCATAAGGGCTCGGTGCCTTCGCTGAGAATCTGAATGTAGGCCGGATAGCTGAATGCGCGGTCGCGCTTGCGCCCGGTGATCTCTCGCACCACGCCGAGTTGTTCGAGATGACGCAGCGCACTGTTGGCGGTGGGCTCGCTGATTCCGGCACGCTCGGCCAGAGCGCCAACTTTGTCGATGGGGCGAGCTCGCAGCGCATCGTAGACGCGCAACGCGGAATTCGCGGGGCGTCCAGTCTGGAGAATGCGTTCGCGGTCGTGTTGAAAGAGTGCCACGAGTCGCTGGGCCGTGGATACGGCGCTTGCCGCCGTTTCCTGCACGCCGGCGGCGAAGAACGCGAGCCACCCCTCCCAGTCACCGTCGGTCCGAACGCGCGTCAGCAAGTCATAGTAGCGGGCGCGGTGCTGCTTGAGATACAACGACAGGTAGAGCATCGGCTCGCGCAGGACGCCTTCGGCGCAGAGCAGCAGCGTAATCAACAACCGACCTACGCGGCCGTTGCCGTCGAGAAATGGGTGGATCGTCTCCAACTGCACGTGCGCCAGCGCGGCCTTGATGAGGGGCGGCGTCCGCTCGGGGAGGTCGTGCAGAAATCGCTCGAGGTGACTCATGCACTCCATGACGATGTCCGGCGGTGGCGGTACGAACGCCGCATTCCCCGGTCGGGTCCCCCCGATCCAATTCTGCGAGCGTCGAAACTCGCCCGGCATCAGCTCCGCACCGCGACCCTTCGCGAGCAGCTGTCCGTGGAGACCGCGAATGAGCCGGTTCGACAGCGGAAATCCTCGTTGGAGCTCGAGCAGCCCCCAGTTCAGCGCGGCGACATAGCTCGAGACCTCCTGCACGTCATTGATGGGCGCACCCGGCTCCGCACGCGCTTCGAAGGCCAGGAGATCGGAGAGCGACGACTGCGTACCCTCGATCTGGGACGACAGGACAGCTTCCTTCCGCACGTACGTGTAGAGGAAGAGCTGTGTATCAGGGAGGAGACTCGAGACACTATCTAGCCTTCCTAAAGACAATAAAGCGTCATCAAGCAGTTGCCGTGTGGCACTGTCGATAACAAGCGCAGGCGCCGGGGGAAGCGTGTGCGGAATGAAGGCCCGAACCTGCTCGGTCCCGAACGACTCAATGCGATACGTCCCACTGGGGCCACGTTGCATTGCTGGCGGTGAGTTAAGTAGAAATTCGGCCGAACTTTACCTAACAATCAATGTAAGTAAAGGAACTTACAGATCGCAACGTCTTGGATAAAGTTCGGCAGAAAATTTACCCAGTGACGCTCGCCGAGTGATCGGATCGCGAAGCGAAACGCCCATCTAGGCGATGAACCGCGCGATGGCCTGGTCGATCAGGTCGAAGTAGTGCCCGTCGTCGTCGGCGCGGGTGCGGCCGAGGAGGGGCTCACGCCACTCGGGGGGAATCCACGCCGTACCGTGCGCGGCGCCCATGGCCGCGCCGACGATGGCGCCGATGGTGTCGTTGTCGCGGGTGTCGTTGGCGGCGGCGAGCATCGCGCTCCGCGGGTCGTTGCCGTACATCGACACGATGTGCAGCACGCTGGGCACGGTCTCCAGGAGATACGCACCCGAGTGCCAGCGATCGCCGGCGTCACGCACGGGCGTGCGCTGTTGCACCGCGTGGCGCACCTCCGTGTCGAGCAGCGTGGAGCAGCGGCCGCGCCAGTGCTGGAGCGGGCCACTGGGTACACGTGCGTCGTATTCGATGCCCACGTCGAGTGTGCGCAGCACTTCGGTGTAGGTCTCGAGCCACTCGTCGGGGCTTTCGGGGACGTCGGCGTTGAGCAGCCGCCAGAGCAGCGCCACCCACGACACGCTCGTGGCAATCGCGAGCGGGTCGTTGTGCGTCACGGCGGTGGCGAGGGCGACATCGGTCCACAACCCCAGCCCCCCGTTCACGGCGTGCGGCAGCACCATGGGCGCGATGCGCATCAGCGCGCCGTTGCCGGCGCTCGCCTGGGTCGCTTCCCACCAGGGCGCGCCGGCGCGCATGGCCTTGCAGAACTCGAGCGTGGCGCGGCCCACGCCAAAGATGCGGTCGTCGGCAATACGGAAGGCGAGTTCATCGGGCACCAGCGCCCCCAGTTCGATGAGCTGCTCGAGCGTGCGCGCGGTGAGCTGCGTGTCATCGCTGGGGGTGCCGGCAATGGCACCGTTCGCGTAGCGGCTCGGGAGATAGCCGGTGATGCGTCCGAACTGCGCCGCGCGATCACCGGGGTTGATGCTTTCAGTGCGATTGCCGAGGGAATCGCCGATGGCCACGCCGAGGAGCATGCCGCGAACGCGGTCGGCCAGATCGGGGGGGTCGAGCGGTGGCGCGGGGGGGAGAATCGCGAGTCGCGCCTGTTCGAGCGCGGGGATCCAGCGGGGCATCGTCATGCGCGCAAGCTAGTTGAGGTGGAGGATATCGCGCCGCCCGCGGATCTCACGGACAACCGACACCGCCTCCGCGGATCGCGCGGAGGTCGCGGATTCGCGTAAGCCAATCCCAAAGACCCGCGCCATCCGTGCATGCGGTTGCCGTTATCCGCGCTATCCCCGGATCAAGGAGTCGGAGTCGTTGAAGCCATCGTGCCGGGTAGCAAACGCTAGCGGGCAATTCTGTGACGAGTCGTTACGGGGGGCGCCGGGCAGGGGTCAGACAGGCGATGGGACACCGACAGCCCGGCGCGATCTCGCCATGGGAAGGGTGGCCCGGACTCTCACCATTGCCGACGGATTGCCCCTCATGTTCGCCCCTCGATGGATTGCTCCGCGCCGCCTCACGAGCCTCGCGCTGACACTGACGCTCGCGGCCTGCGGCGGCAGCGATGCGCCGCTCACGGCGCCGCCGGTACTCCCCGATCCCGAGACGCCCGCGGTGCCGGTGCTGCCGGTGGCGAGCGTGTCGATCACGGCCCCGCGTCGACACAAGGTGGGCGAGTCGTATCAGCTGAGCGCCGTGGCCCGCACGGCGAGTGGCGCCGAGGTGACGCGCCCCGTCACCTGGCGCCTGCGCGAGACGCGTCTCGCCACCATCTCGAGCGACGGCGTGCTCACGCCGCGCGCCGTGGGGAGCTACGAAGTGGAGGCCGAGGTCGAGGGGCGCACGTACACGCAGCGCTTCTCGAGCTACGACTGGTTCCTGGGGACACCCACCGACGCGCTGCTCTGGTCGGACGAAGGATCGTCGACCGATGGCACCGACGAACTGCAGCTGCTGGGACTCAGCTGCACGCCGAATGGCGAGATGGTGGCGTCGCTCAGCCTGTACGGCCTGGCGGCAGGGAATGGCACGGTGCGCACCACGATCGACAGCGACGCGCCGGTGACCAACACGTGGAGCATCGATCCCGATGGGCGCGTGCTCTTCCTGGTGGGCGCGAATGCCGAGACGATGGCGTTCGCCGACCGCCTCACGACGGCGCGCCGTCTCGCGGTGACGGTGAACATCGGCGGCGGCGCCACGCGCACCTTCTCGTGGCGCGTGAGCGGGCTGGGCGAGGTCCTCACCGGCGTCGCCGCCGGGTGCCGCGCCCACTGACGGGTGCCGCTGACGCTCAGGCCAGCGTCAGCACCTGCCCCGACACATTGCGCGCCTGCTCGCTCGCGAGAAACGCCACGACATCGGCCACGGACTCGCGGTCGACATAGTCCGTCTTGTCGCCCATGTCGGCGAGATTGGTGGCGGTGCGAATGGCGGTAGGGGCGACGGCATTGGCACGGACGCCGTTGCCCTTTTCGTCGAGCGCCACGGTGCGCATGAGCGTGAGCACCCCGCTCTTGGCCGCCGCGTAGGCCGCCATTCCCTTGGGGTTGCCCTGCGGAAGTGCGGCGACCGAGCCGAAGTACACGAGGGCCCCGCGCCCCTCCCGCAGCGCCGGCAGAAAGGCGCGCGTGGTGGCGAAGGCGGTATCGAGATTGATCATGAACTGCTTCGCCCAGTCGGCCGGGTTCGCGTCGCTCAGCGGGCCGGTCATGCCGAAGCCGCCGGCGGTGCAGATCACGGCGTGCACGGCACTCGTGCCATGCGCGGCGAGCACCTCGCGCGCGGCACGCTCGGCGTCGGCAGCATCGGCGAGATTGGCGGCGTGCGCGGTGGCCGTATGGCCGTGCGCGGTGAGCTCGGCGGCGCGCGCTTGTACCTGCGCCTCGTCGCGGTCGAGCAGCGCGAGCGTGGCCCCGCGCTGGGCAAAGCCCAAGGCCAGCGCTTCGCCGACCTGGCCCTGTCGGCCGACGCCGGTGATGACGACTAGACGGTTGGCAAAATCCGGCATGACGCAGCCCTCAGGGACGGGGGACGAAACGCCGCAGCGCTCCGCGAGTATTACAGAGAATCAGCACCTCGCTGTGATACATACATCGGAATTCGAGTCGAGTCACGCATGAACGCAGGACGCATTGCCACCGGCTTCGGCCTGTGGATGAGCATCTGGTGGGCCATCATCGTGGCGCTCGTGGCGCCGGTCGTGCCCGGCGGGTGGGTCACCGCCATTGCCCTCGCGCTCGTGGCCAGCGCACCGCTGCTGCGCGTCATCGCCGCCTTCAACAAGCAACACTATCCGGGCGCGTTCGAGCGCGTGTTCATCATGCGCCCGTTCTGGTATCTGCAGCTGGCGTTGCCGCTGCTCGGCGTGGCGGGCTTGCTGGGCGCCCTCGCCGGGCTGCCGTTCGGTGCGCCGGGCACGGGTGGGCGCACGGCACTGGCGTTGGTGTTCGGGTTGCTCGCGCTGATCGCCCTGGTGGGCTACGCCGGTTCGCGCGCCGTGGTGGTGAAGGAGCTCGAATCAGTGCACCCCGACCTGCCGCCCGAGTTCGACGGGGTGCGCATTGCGCAGATCAGCGACCTGCATGTGGGGCCGCACACACCGCGCGGGTTTCTGGCGCGGGTACGCGACGCCGTGGCGGCCGCGCGCGCCGACCTGGTGGCGATCACCGGTGACCAGGTGGACGATCACGCGCCCGATGTGGCGCACTTCGCCGAGGCATTCCGCGAGCTCAATGCGCCGCTGGGTGTGTATGCGATTGCCGGCAATCATGACGTGTATGCCGGCTGGCGCGGGGTGCGCGCGGGGCTCGAGGCCATGGGGGTGCGGGTGCTCGTGAACGAAGCGCTCGCGCTTTCGCGTGGGGCGGCGCGGCTGTGGCTTGCGGGCACGGGTGACCCGGCGGCGCTCGGCTTCTCGGCGGGTGAGGCACGCGAGGCCGCGCCGGACATCGCCCGCACGCTGGCGCGTGTACCCGATGACGCGTTCACGGTGGCGCTTGCGCACAACCCGGCGCTCTGGCCGGCGCTCGCCAAGCGCGGTGTGCAGCTCACGCTGAGCGGACATACGCACTATGGGCAGTTCAGTATCCCCAAGCTCGGGTGGAGCCTGGCGAGTCCGTTCCTGAAGCATGCGATGGGGAGCCATCAGGAGGGCGAGTCGCTGCTCTACATCAATCCGGGGACGGGGTACTGGGGGCTGCCGCTGCGCATTGGTGCGCTGCCGGAGGTGACCGTGGTGACGCTGCGGCGGGGGCTTGCGGCGGGGATGATCGGGGCGGTCTGACGTGTGACGGGATAGATTCGGCGGTCGCTCACACGGGAGATTGCCATGCGTCGCCGAATGCTCGTGGTGTTGCTGAGTGTTGTCCCATCGCTCGCTACCGCGCAGCCCCGCCCCGCGGCCGATAGCGCCGATCCGAATCTCTTCCTGGAAGAGATGAACGGTGCCAGGGCGCTCGCGTGGGTCAACGCAGAGAACGCGAAGACCACGGCCGTGCTGGAGAAGGACCCGCGCTTCGCGAGCATCTTCTCGGCCGCACGCAGCATGGCCGCGGCGACAGACCGGCTCACCGATGTGCAGTTCATCGGCGGGATGCTGT
>JBDHVK010000004.1:0-76806 GCA_039809645.1 Gemmatimonas sp. | reverse complement strand
CGCACCCGGAGCGCGCCGATCCAGTGGCGATGCTTCGCCGGCCATTCGTGCTGCGCGACCGGGCGCAGCAGCTGTCCATCCGCCCCAAGCTCCATGACGAGCGAGAAGCTCGCCCCCAGCAGCGGCGTGACCCGATCGAGCGCGAACTGCTGCACCTCGCCCGGCCGCTCCGCCGACAGATACGCATGCGCGATCTCGCGAACGGCCAGCAGTTCGCGCGATTCAGCCGGCGCGGCGGTGGTCGACGACAGGACCGTCACGCGCTAGGCGCCGAACGACGCACGCGGTCGCTTGGGCGACAGCGGCCGCACTTCCAGGCGATGCACGAGCATGTGCGGCGGCGCCGTGACCGCGAAGGCGACCGCATCCGCGACATTCTCGGGATCGAGCATCCAGTTGGTGTTCGTGCCTTCGGGGAACAGCTCGGTGGCGACCGACCCCGGCGTGATCACGCTGACCGCGACGCCTGCGTCGCGCACTTCCAGCATCAGCGATTCGGCGAAGCCCATCACGAAGTGCTTCGTACCCGTGTAGCAGGTGCCGCCCACGAACGTGTTGCGCCCCGCCGTGCTGCCGATGATACACACATGTCCGCGCCCGCGCTGCACCATGCCCGGCAACACCGCGCGCGTGACGTGATAGAGCGCGTTCACATTCACGTCCACCTGCCGATTCCACTCCTCCGCCGTCATCTCCAGGAACGGCTTCATTACCGCAACACCGGCGTTGTTCACGAGGACGTCCACGTGCAGCCCCGTGAGCGCCGCGGCCGCCGCGAGGCCGTCGCGCACGTCCACGCGGATCACCTGGACGTCGGCGCCCTTGGCTTCGCACTCCGTGGCCAGCGCCTGCAGACGCTCGGCATCGCGGGCAACGAGGATCAGATTGTGCGACGGCGCGAGCGTCAGCGCGATCGCGCGCCCGATGCCGCGCGAGGCACCGGTGACGAGAGCTACAGGACGGGAGACAGGCATCGGAGGGATGGCAAGGAGTCAGCCAACGGAGTGCAGCCCTGAAAATTACCCACCCGGTGCCCCCCGATACAGCCGAGCGGCGCCAGGACCGATACACGCCCGTGACCGGCCGCGGCTTCCTGCCCGTCAGAATCCGATGAGCTTCCCGCAGGCTCATGTGCTTCCCACTCCCACCGATGCCATGTACCGCAACACCCCCTGCTGGACTGGCGCACTCGTCGTCGCGCTCACGCTGACGGCCTGCGCACCCGACACATCACGCACCGGCGCCGGCACGGGCGCCTCCGCGTCGGCGCCCCCGATCACCGACGCCTCCACGGCCGGCATGCTCCAGGCCACGGTGGTCACCGAGCCGGTGCTCAACGACTCCGACGATCCGGCAATCTGGCTCGACACCACCGACCTCACCCGCTCACTGGTCGTCGGGACCGACAAGGGCGACACGACGGGCGGGCTGTATGTCTTTCGTCTCGATGGCACGATCGACCGTGAGCGCACACGGACGCCCATGAAGCGCACCAACAACGTCGACATCGTGAGCGGACTGACCGTGGGTGGTCGGCGCATCGATGTGGCAGTCACGACGGAGCGCGGTGCGCAGGCCATTCGCGTCTTCCGGCTCCCGGACATGACCCCGATCGATCAGGGCGGAATTCGCGTCTTCGACGGCGACGCGTCGCGCGCACCCATGGGCATTGCCCTGTGGCGCCGGCCGGCCGACGGGGCCGTCTTTGCCATCGTCGGCGGCAAGAGCGGGCCGGCCGACGGGTACCTCTGGCAGTACCGGCTCGAGGACGCCGGCAATGGCACCGTGCGCGGCGTGAAGGTGCGCGCCTTCGGACGCTACAGCGGCAAAAAGGAGATCGAAGCCATCGCCGTCGATCGCACGCTGGGCTACGTGTACTACAGCGACGAAACCGTTGGCATTCGTCAGTATCGCGCCGATCCCGATGCCCCCGATGCGAATGCTGAACTCGCGCTCTTCGGCACCAGTGGCTTTGTGTCGGACCACGAGGGGCTCGCCATCTATCCCACCAGCGACACCACGGGGTACCTGCTGGCGTCCGATCAGCAGGGGCAGCGATTGCGCGTCTTCAGTCGCGAAGGCACCCCCGGGGCTCCCTTCGCACACGCGTTGCTGGCGGTCATCCCCGTCGACGCCATGGAGACCGACGGACTCGATGTCACCCCGCGCAATCTCGGGCCCACGTTCCCGCAGGGCATGCTCGTCATGATGTCCACCGACCGCACTTTTCGCTTCTACGATTGGCGGAACGTGGCGGCGCGCATTGCACGGCGAGACACACTCGTGACGAAGTAACGACCGTCCCGTGATGGGATGGAGCGACTCTGGGGGATCCGTGCGCATCACGCGCACGGATCCCCCTCTCGCTTCAACGACCAATGCGATCCACTTTGCTTCGCGTCGCGTTCGCCCACATGGCCGGCGCCGGCGTGCTTCCCGCCCAAGGTGTCGTCTCCGGCACGGTCACTGATCCCAGTGGTCGCCCCCTCTCCGGCGTACTGGTGCTGGTCGACGGCACCAGCATCCGCACGGCCACCGAGCAGGGCATCTACCGCGCGGTCAACGTCCCCGCCGGTGCGCGCACCATCACCTTCCGATATCTGGGCTACGCCCCGCTCAGCAAGTCCGTCTCGGTCGAAAACGGTCGGACCGCCGCGCTCGATGCGAAGCTCGTCGAAGTGGCCACGGCGCTCGCGGCAGTTCAGGTGAAGGGGCAGGTCGTCGGACAGGCCTCGGCGCTCAATCAGCAGCGCACGGCACCGACCATCTCGAGCGTCATCGACAATGAACTCGTGGGCCGACTGCCCGACCCCAACATGGCCGAAGCGCTCGCGCGGGTGCCCGGTGTGGCCGTGGTGCGCGACCAGGGCGAGGGTCGCTTCGTGCAGATTCGCGGCACGAATGCAGACCTCAACAGCATGTCGCTCAACGGACTTCGAGTAAGCACCCCCGAACAGGGCAATCGCCAACTCCCGATGGACGTGATTCCGTCGGATCAGGCCGCGCAGATCCAGATCGCCAAGACGTTGACGCCCGACATGGACGCCGATGCCATCGGCGGGAACGTGAACATCGTGACGCGCTCGGCGCGCGCCAACGCACCGCTGCTCAACGCGACCGCCGCGGGTGGCCAGAACGCCCTTGGCGGTGGCGCGCTCGTGAACCTCGGCCTCAACGCCGGCAAGCGCTTCGGCGCGAGTCAGAAGTTCGGAGCCATGGTGGGCGGCACGTACTACCGCAACGACCGCGCATCGCAGAATGTCGAGGGCGACTGGTGTTCCCAGTCGCGCAACTGCGGCATCGCGCCGTCGCTCACCTCGCTCGACGCGCCAAACCTGTTCGAACTGCGCGACTATCCGCAGGTCAATCGTCAGCGCAACGGCGCCAACGCAACGCTGGACTATCTGCTCCGAAACAATGGCAAGCTGTTCCTGCGTGGCACGTGGAACCAGTTCGCCGACGACGAGGTCCGCAACCGCGCGCGCTTCCGTTTCCGCGGCGGCAGCGGCTCCCGCTGGACGCAGGTCACCGCCGACTCGGGCGTCACGACCGGCTCGCAGTTCGATCGCGACATCCGCCTGCGCGAAGTCGTGCAGAACATCTACACGGCGCAGTTCGGCGGCGAGCACTATGGCCAGAGTGGCAAGACGCTCGATTGGGCCGTCGGCACCTCGCTGGCGCAGGAAGACCGCCCTGACGTGCTGACGATGTCGTTCCGCCAGAGCGGCATGTCGCTCGCCTACAACTTCGCCGACGCCGATCGTCCGCGCGCGAACGTCGTGACGGGCTCTTTCGACGACCCGGCCCGCTTCGGTTTCAACAGCCTGGTCCGCGAGATGCGCAAGACGCGGGACAACGATGTGAGCGGCAAGCTCAACGCCTCGATGCCCGTGCGCGTCGGCGCCTTCGAGGGCACGCTCAAGGGCGGGCTCTCCGCGCGCCTCAAGAACCGGTCCAACAGCCTCGCGAACACCACGTACACGAGCGCACTGGGGACCAACTCGCTGAGCGCCACCGCGGCGACGCTTATGTCGTCGCTCACGACCGAGACCACCGGTCGCACCATCTTCGACGGCGACTACCAGTTCGGCCGCATGTTCGACCCGACGCGCATGCGCGAGTTCATCAAGGCCAATCCGAACGCCTTCACGGTGAATTCGCTCACCTCGCAGACCACGTCGGCGGGCGGCACGTACGACGTCGGCGAGGACGTCTACGCCGGCTATCTGATGGCCACCTTGGACGCCGGCGACCTCCGGGTGATCCCGGGGCTGCGCCTGGAAGCCACGCGCGTGGAGAACACCGCCAAGATCGTGTCGCTCAACGCCGCCGGTACGGCGCTCACGCGCCCCATCGCCGACACGACCGCAACGGGTTCGTACGCCAACCTCTTCCCGTCGGTCAATGCCACGTACCGCCTTGGCGAGTATACCAACATCAAGGCGGCCGTCACCACGGCGCTCGTCCGCCCGCAGTTCGGCGACATGGTGCCGTACGTGAACGTGACCGCCGGCCAGCAGACGGCGTCGATCGGCAATCCGGCGCTCAAGGCCACGACGGCCATCAACTACGACCTGATGGTCGAGCACTACTTCACCAACGTCGGCTTCGTGTCAGCCGGCGCGTTCGCCAAGAGCCTCGACAACTTCATCTTCGCCACGTCGCGCGCCCGCACGAACGACGACGCCGTGGGCCCCGATGCGACGCAGATCATCCAGCCGGTCAACGGTCCGACGGCGTCGCTCTACGGGTTCGAAGTGGCCTGGCAGCAGAACCTCGTGTTCCTGCCCGGCATCCTCAAGTCGTTCGGCATCAACGCCAACTACACCTACACCACGTCCAAGGCGGACATCCCGGGCCGCGGTCGCGATGGCGTGGACGTGCCACTGCCGGGTCAGACCGGCAACGCTGGAAACATCGGACTGTTCTTCGATCGTGGCCCCCTCTCACTCCGCGTGGGGGGCAACTACTCGGGCAGCTTCGTGTCGACGATCTCGGCGGTCTCCCCCGAGGCCGACACGCGCACCAAGGCGCGCTTCCAGGTCGACGCGTCGGGCAGCTTCAACGTGCGCCCCGGCATGAAGATCTTCGGCGAGTTCATCAACCTCTCCAACACGCCGCTCCGTGCCTATGTGGGCAACCGCTCCAACCGCGGTGGCGGCGGCGACGATCCGAGCTACGAGTTCTACAAGCCCTGGGGCATGCTCGGCATCAAGATCGAGCGCTGAACTCGTACCCAGTGACAAACGGGGGCGCGACCTGACGGTCGCGCCCCCGTTTGCGTGCATCACCAACGGTCAGCCGTTGCGCTTGTCGCGCACCGCGCGCTTCACATCGCGACGTTCCTGCTTCACATCGCGCTTGTCCGCCCGCACCTCGCGCGTTTCCCGCTTCACCGCCGTGGTATCACCCGCCCGCACGGCCTGACGGCGATCGCGCTGATCGTGGTTGAGCTCCTTCTTCGCCTGGCGGAGCTCCCTGGCTTCCTGCTTCACCTGCTGAGCCCCGGCCACCGCAAACGGCATCGCGACGGCCAACACGACCGAGAAGACAATCTTGCGCATGGGTCGATCCTCCACTGCTGGTCTCACCGGCCGGGCCCCGTGCCCCGCGCGGCGTTCAGGAGGTAAGACGCCGCCTCACGCGCTTCGTTAATGCGGGGCCGCCGCCGGTGACGCAATCACGCCCGGTTCGCCGTTGGCGGCCTTGAGCTTCGCGAGCTGCCGCCTGGCCAGATTCGCCACCGGCGCATTGGGATGGCGCGAGTAATACTCGAGCCACTCGCGCGTTTCCTTGCTGTCGAAGCGCGAGCCAAGCTCCAGCGCGCAGGTCAGCTCCGTCTGCGTCTGCGCCATGTCGCTCGTTTCCTGGTACACGATCAGCCCGAACGTGTAGGCCGTTTCGTTGGCGAGCGAGTCCACCGCCTTCGGCAGCGGGATCGCGAGCGCCGCCTCGCCGTCCCCACGTTTGAACGCGTCGTTCCGCGCGGCCACGCAGCCGTCCATCGCGTGGGCCACACGGGCCCGGACGCCCTCGCCGCAGGCCGTACCGAGCGCCATCGCGCCCGGTACGGCCAGCACCAGCAGCATCCGCCGAGCGATCACGGCGTGACCGAGCAACCAGCCACCACCGTGCACTTCGGATCCAGCGGCGGCAGCTTGAGCCGCGCGAGCTCCTTGTTCACAGCGGTGAGGTCGTCCTTCCACACCTTGTCGAGCGTGGCCTGATACCCCGACAGCTCCTTCGAGAGGATGCCGAAGATCTCGGGCATGTAGGTGCCCGGCGGGCCGTCACCGCGCTCGCTCATCGACAGCAGGTTGGCCAGCCGGTTGTTCACCTTGATCGGGAAGTTGAGCGGGTCCTGCCCGGACTGGTTGCGGACCTGGTACACGTTCTCCTCCACCGCCGAGGCGTTGGTCTTGAGCGTTCCACCCTTCTCCTTGAGCGCCGCATCGTCCGCCGCACGCTTGAGACGGTCATCGAGCTGCGCCTTCACGCGGCGAATTTCGATCACCGCCTTCTGCGCTTCGTTCGTCTTGTCGCGGACCATGCTGCCGAACTTGTACTGCGCATGCAGGTCGGCGTCGGTCACTTCCTTGATCAGCGGGTTCCGCACGATCGTCAGCGGAGCCGTCATCGCCTTGCCGTCGGCCGTCAGGCGCACCGTGAAGTGCCCCGACGGCAGCGCCGGACCCGCCGTGCCGGCGCCCCAGAGAATCATCCCCGGGAAGCTCTCGATGCCGGTCGACCGGAGATCGTAGTTGTAGCGCGACAGTCCCGGCGTGAGCGGGAAGGTGGCGCTGGTGCCGCCGCGGCGACCACCACCGGCGGCCGGCGCGCCTCCACCACGCGTCGTGTCGCCCTCGAAACTGCGCACCACCTTGCCGAGCGAATCGAGGATCTCGAGCTGCGCCCGCTTGGGCGCCTGTTTGAAGAACCACGCCAGCTGCACGCCACCCGCCGAACGCACGCCCACCGGCGGCGCGAAGAGATGGGCGTCCGCCGCCAGCACGGCCGGCGACGCCTGGCGGAGCGGCGCCATGTTGTCGAGAATCCAGAACCCACGACCGTGCGTCGCAATGACCAGGTCGTTCTTCTCCACGATCAGGTCGGCCACCGGCGTGTCCGGCATGTTGAGCTTGAGGCTCTGCCAGTTCGCGCCGTCATCGTACGAGATGTACACGCCGTGCTGCGTCGCCGCATACAGCAGCCCCTTGCGCGTCGGATCCTCACGCACCGCGTGCACGTAGTCTTCGGCGCCCAGCCCGCTCACGATCTTCGTCCACGTCTTGCCGTAGTCGCTCGTCTTGAAGATGTACGGTGCCCGATCGTTGAGCAGCGGTCGACGCACCGAGATGTAGGCCGTCCCAGCGTCGAACTTCGACGCATCGATCTGCGAGACACGACCGAAATCGGGCATGTCCTTCGGCGTCACGTTCGTCCACGTCACGCCGTTGTTCTTCGTGACGTGCACCAGGCCGTCGTCGGATCCCGTCCAGATGACCTGTTCGGTGACCTTCGACGGCCCCACCGAGAAGATCACCCCGTACACTTCCGGACCGTTCATGTCACCGGTGATCGGACCACCGCTCTTTTCCTGCGTCTCCGGCGCGTGACGCGTCAGATCGGGGCTCATCTGCTTCCAGGTGCGTCCGCCGTCGTAGGAGCGCCACAGGCGCTGGGAGCTCACGTACAGCGCCTTCGGATTCGCCGGCGAGAAGAGAATCGGGAACGTCCACTGCCACCGTTCCTTGATGTCCTTCGACGGCTCACCCGAGTAGAACCAGGGATACGGGTTCACCTCACGCCCCATGCCGAGGCGACGGTTGAACTTGTCGACGTAGCCGCCGTTGTTCGTGCCCGAGTAGAAGATGTCCGGATCGTTCGGATCGGCCGCGATGTACCCCGGCTCACCACCGCCCACCTGGTACGAGCTCGCCATGCCCCCCGCCGCTTCGGCTCCGGCGAAGCTCGGGCCGCCACGACCACCGCCGGCTCCGCCGCGGCCAAACCCGCCACCGGCATTCCAGTTCGACGGCGTGCACAGCGTCGTATTGTCCTGCTGCGAACCGCACACATGGTACGGCGTGTGGACCGTCGTGATCGCGTGATAGAACTGCTCGGTCGGGAAGTCCTGCTCCGAGAAGCGCGCCGCGGTGTTGAAGGTCACCGCGCCGCCGCCGTCATTGGCGGCCACGAGGTGCGTCGGATCGTCCGGATCGATCCACAGATCGTGCCAGTCGCCGTGGCTGTTGCCGCTCGCGTTCATCAGCGTCTTGCCGCCGTCGGTCGAGCGGAACATCGACGTGTTCTGCGCATACACGACATCCGCGTTCTTCTGATCCGCGAAGACGTGCGTGTAGTAGAACGCGCGCTGACGGATGCTGCGGTCGCCATTGATCAGCGTCCACGACGCGCCGGCATCATCGCTCCGGAACAGGCCACCGTTGTCGTTCTCGACGATGGCGTACACGCGGTTCGGATTGGCCGCCGTCGTCGCCACGCCAATACGCCCCACGAGCCCGCTCGGCATCCCCTTCGCGCGCGTGATCTCGGTCCACGTCTCACCGCCGTCGGTGCTCTTGAAGAGCCCCGAGCCCGGACCACCCGACGACATCTGGTATTCCTTGCGATACGCTTCCCACAGCGCGGCGTACATGACCTTGGGATTCGTCCGGTCGAGCGCAATGTCGATCGCGCCCGTCTTGTCATCGCGGAAGAGCACCCGCTTCCACGTCGCCCCGCCGTCGGTCGACTTGTAGACGCCGCGCTCGGTGCTGTTCACGCTGTACTTGCCGAACACCGCCGCGTAGACGATGTCGGGGTTGGTGGGATCGACGCGGATCTTCGAGATCGCGTCCACCGTGCGGAACCCGACGTGCTTCCACGTCTTGCCGCCATCGGTCGACTTGTAGACGCCATCGCCCGGCATGATGTTGCCGCGAATGCAGCTCTCGCCCATGCCGATGTAGATGACATCGGGATTGCTCTCGCTCACCGCAATCGCGCCCACCGACGCGCTGGTGATCTGCCCGTCGGTCACCGGGAACCAGTTTTCCCCGCCGTCGGTCGTCTTCCACAACCCGCCGCCCACCGCGCCGAAGTAGGCCACGTTCTTCTGCCCCTTCACGCCGGACACGGCAATCGAACGGCCGCCGCGATCCGGGCCGATGTTGCGCCAGCGATAGCCGCGCAGCAGGGTGGAGTCGAGCGTGACAGGCGCCAGGGGGGCAGCCTTGGCCGCCGTTGGCGCCGCTTTCGCAGCAGGCTTGGCCGGCGGCTGCACCAGCGCCGCAGCCGGCACGGCCAGCAGCGCGAGGGTACGCAGGGTATTCATGGGCGGGGACGGGTCAGAGAGAGCAACTTTGTGATCCCTTAACGAGGGATTACACCTACGTTGCAGGCTACGGGGCAAAGTCGCAATGCGCTGACACCGCCGTGACGCCACGCGCCACACTGGCCCCATGCGCCCCACGAACGACATCACCGGCGCGATCGTCGACGCCGCCATCGAAATCCACCGCACCCTCGGCCCCGGCCTCCTCGAATCCGCCTACGAGGAGCTCATGGTACGGGAACTCTGCCGTCGCCGACTCACCGTGCAACGGCAGCTCCTGGTACCGATCACCTGGAAGGACGAGGTGATTCAATCGGGATTCCGATTGGATCTGCTGGTGAATCAGCGCGTGATCGTCGAGCTCAAGAGCACGGAGAGGCCCGCCGCTATTCACGCCCGACAATTATTGACCTACCTCAGGGTGATGAATCTTCCGATCGGGCTCCTGATCAATTTCGGACAGTACCGCCTGATGGACGGAGTGCAGCGCATCATCAACAACCAGGCACCCGAAGATCAGGTTTGGCGCGTACAGTCAGATCATTGAACTGATCACACAGAGAAAAGGTGAAAAAGAGAAAAGGAGAACTTCAAAGCTCCATACACAGATGGCGCCGAGAGTTTCTCCTTTTCCCCTTTTCTCTGCGTGATCAGTTCAACCCAAATCTGACCGTCTCAGAGTCTCAGCCGACGAGCTTCCCCGCGAGGTAGGCCTTCAGCTGCGAGACGTCCACCCGATCCTGCGCCAGCGAGTCACGGTCGCGCACCGTCACCGTCTGGTCGCCCGTGCTCTGCCCGTCCACCGTGACGCAGAACGGCGTGCCCACTTCGTCCTGGCGGCGGTAGCGCTTGCCGATCGAGCCCGTCTCATCGTAGTCCACGGTGAACGCGCCGCGCAGGTCGTCCACGATCTTCTGCGCCATTTCCGGCTGGCCGTCCTTCTTCGTGAGCGGGAAAATCGCCGCCTTGATCGGCGCGAGGGCCGGCTTGAGGCCCAGGACCACGCGGCCTTCCGTCTCGCCCGGGACCGCCTCTTCGCGGTAGGCGTTCACCAGGGCCGCGAGCGTGACGCGATCCGCGCCCACCGACGTTTCGATCACGTACGGCACGTAGCGCTTGTTGTTCACCTGATCGTAGTACTCGAGCTTCTTGCTCGAATACTGCTGATGCTGCGTCAGGTCGAAGTCCGAACGGTTGTGGATCCCTTCGATTTCCTGGAAGCCCAACGTGCCGCCGAAGTCGAACTGCACGTCGAAGGCCGCGCGCGCGTAGTGCGCCAGCTCCTTCTCGTCGTGCTGATGAAATTCCAGACGGTCGGGCGAGAGACCCAGGTCGAAGTGCCACTGCATGCGGGCCGCCTTCCACTGCTCGAACCACTCCATGTCCGTGCCCGGCTCGACGAAGAACTGCATCTCCATCTGTTCGAACTCACGCGTGCGGAAGATGAAGTTGCCCGGCGTGATCTCGTTGCGGAACGCCTTGCCGATCTGCGCGATGCCGAAGGGGACCTTCTGACGCATCGACTGCTGCACATTCAGGAAGTTCACGAAGATGCCCTGCGCCGTTTCCGGACGCAGATAGACGACACTCGCACTCTCTTCGAGGGCGCCCATGTGCGTCTTGAACATCAGGTTGAACTGGCGCGCTTCGGTGAGCGCGCAGGCGTCATGCTGCCCCGGCTGCTTCGACGGCTTCTGCGGGCAGCGCGCGTCCTCGAGCTTGTCGGCACGGAAACGTCCCTTGCACGTCTTGCAATCCACGAGCGGGTCCACGAACCCCGCCACGTGCCCCGACGCTTCCCACGTGCGCGGATGCATCAGAATGGCCGCGTCGAGCCCCTCGATGTCGTCGCGCGAGCGGACCATCGCGTGCCACCAGCGATCCTTGATGTTCTTCTTGAGCTCCACGCCCAGCGGCCCGTAGTCCCACACCGAACCGGTGCCGCCGTAGATCTCGGAGCTCTGGAAGATGAAGCCGCGCCGCTTGCACAGCGACACGAGTTTGTCCATCACATCAGGAAAGCCAGACATGGTCGTTTCAGGTTAGCGAAGCAGATCCGCGACGATGGATTCGCCGTGATCGCGTCCGTTCTCGATGAAAATGCGATTCGCCTGGTTCCCCGAGGCGATCACTCCCGCAAGGTAGACGCCCGCGACCGGGGTAGCCATGGTGAGCGGGTCGTGCGCCGGGATCCCGCTCTCCGGGTCGAGCGGCACACCCACCTGCTCCAGCAGCCCCGTCTCGGGGAGATACCCGGTCATCAGGTAGACCTGGGACGCAGGGAGCCGTTCGGCGCCCGCCGGCCCCTCGATCACGACGGACTCCGGCTCGATGGCCGTCACGCGGCTCGAAAAGCGCGCCCCGATCACCCCCTCGCGGAGCCGCGCCTCGATCTCCGGACGCACCCAGGGCTTCACGTTCGCGTCCAGCTGCTCGGCGAAGTGCACGAGGGTCACCGCGCCACCGGCGCGGTACATGTCGAGTGCGGCATCCACGGCACTGTTGGCGCCACCCACCACCACCACCTGCTGCCGCCACGCGTCATGTCCTTCGGTGTAGCCATGGCGAACATGCGGGAGCGATTCGCCCGGGACGCCCAGCAGATTCGGGCGGCCGAAGTAACCGGTGGCAATCACCACCGCATGCGCCGCCGTCTCGTGCACGGCACCGCTGCGCGACTCCGAGCGCAGCAACCAGCGCGCGGGGCGCTCCGGCTCCGGCTGCCCAGGCGGCACATCCACCCGCACCGCGCGCAAGGTGACCACCCGCTCGAACTGCCGCACATCGAGATCATACAACGATGCGACGCCGCGATAGTACGCCAGTGCGTCGCGGCGCGTGGGCTTCTCCGTGGCCACGATGAAGGGCACGCCCCCGATGCTCAGACGCTCGGCGGTGGAAAAGAACGTCATGTACGTCGGATAGCTCGCGAGCCCGGCCACGATGGGGCCGCGATCGAACACCACGGCACTGAGCCCCGCACGACGCGCTGCGATCGCGGTCGCCAGTCCACAGGGACCGGCGCCGACGATCGCGACATCCACCACCATCGGACTGCTGCCGTCGGGCATCCGGCGCGGCCTACAGCGCGGCCGCGTGGACCGCGATGATCTGGTCGCGACGCGTCCCGACGCTCACGTAGCTCACGGGCGTGTCGCACAGCGCTTCGAGGCGGTCGATATACGCGCGCGCCGCCACCGGCAGCTCCTCGAGCGTCCGACAGTCCTGCGTGCTCGTCTTCCACCCCGGCAACCACTCGTAGATCGGCTTCGCGCGCTCGAGCAGCGACAGATCGGCCGGAAACTCCGTGTGCACGTCACCGTCGATCTCGTAGCCCGTGCAGATCGCCAGCTGGTCGAGCGTGTCGAGCACATCGACCTTGGTGATCGCGAGCCCCGTGAGGCCGTTCACGCGCGCGGCGTAGCGCACCACCACACTGTCGAACCAGCCGCAGCGCCGCGGACGCCCCGTCGTGGCGCCGAACTCGTGACCGAGTGCGCGCACATGGCTGTGCAGCGGCTCCTCGAGCTCCGTCGGCAACGGACCGTTGCCCACGCGCGTGGTATACGCCTTCACCACGCCCAGCGCGCACTGCAGCGACATCGGCGAAATGCCCACGCCCGTCGCCGCACCGCCCACCGTCGTGTTGCTCGACGTCACGAACGGATACGTGCCGTGATCCACATCGAGCAGCGAGCCCTGCGCGCCTTCCAGCAGCACGGCGGCGCCGCTCTTGATGGCGCGATGCACACACAGCCCCACGTCGTCGGCCAGACCGAGCAGACGCGGCGCCAGACCACCCAGCACGGCCATCGTCTCGTCGACACTCGCGCGCACCTCACTGCCCGACCGCTCGAGCTGCGCGTTCGCGCGATCGACACCGGCAGTCACGAGCTCGCGCAGCCGTTCCGTATTGCGCAGGTCGAGCACCCGCACGCCGCGGCGCGCCACCTTGTCTTCGTAGGCCGGCCCGATGCCGCGACCGGTCGTGCCGATCGCCTTGCTCGCCGCACTCGCCTTGTCCACCAGCTTGTGGTAGGGCATCACGAGGTGCGCGCGTTCGCTCACATAGAGGCGCCCCTCCACGTCGATCCCGTCGGCCACGAGCTTGTCGATCTCGACGAACAGCGTCTCCGGGTCCATCACGACGCCGTTGCCGATGGCGCACCGCACGCCGGGGTGCAGGATCC
This sequence comes from Gemmatimonas sp., assembly GCA_039809645.1. Lineage (GTDB taxonomy): Bacteria > Gemmatimonadota > Gemmatimonadetes > Gemmatimonadales > Gemmatimonadaceae > Gemmatimonas. The sequence goes on along the minus strand of JBDHVK010000004.1, from coordinate 63,279 downwards.
CGCTCGGGATCTGGTGCAGGATGAAGGACTTCTCGCCGATGTGCACCGTGTGGCCGGCATTCGCGCCGCCCTGATAGCGCACGACCCAATCGGCACGCTCGGCAAGCACGTCCACGAGCTTGCCCTTCCCTTCATCGCCCCACTGCGAGCCCACCACGACCACGGTGCGCGTCGTCGAATCGAACATGCGAAGATCTCCGGCAGCCGAACCGGCCGCCCACAAAAAACGCCCCGCGGACGGTCCGCGGGGCCGGGCTGCAAAACGCACCGATGCGTTCCGCAGCGGTCTCGCGGAACGTAGCGGAATCTAGCTCCTCACCAAGCCGAAGCAATGCGCAGGGCGACAACCGCAAAGACCGCAACACCAAGCCCGGTCTTGACGGCGGCGGCCGCGACACGACCCAGCAGCGCCCCGCGCGCCACCCGGACCGGCTCCCCGCGCGCCTCGCGCGCCATCGTGAGCTCGCCAATCAGCGCGCCCGCAAAGGCCCCGGCGAAGGCACCGATCATCGACCCCACGACGGGTATCGGGACGCCCAGCACCGCGCCAACCACGCCGCCCAGGATGGCGCCGAGCGATGCCCGGCGACTCCCGCCGTACTGGCGGGCAAACCGCCCGGCGATCGTGAACTCCAGGACCTCCGCGATCACCACCAGCACGGCCGCGAGCCCCACCGTCACCGGGCCGATCGGTCCGGCCGGCACGAGGATCCAATGGGCCACCGCAGCGCCCAGCATGACCCAGAGGCCCGGCAGTCCGAGGGGCACCAGCACCAGCCCCACGACCATGGTCAGAAGCAGCAGAATCATCGCGATCACAGTGAAGCGTACGTCATTTCGTCCCAAGAGTTTCGCGAAAGTGGATCCCATTATCTGAAATCGTTTCACTCGTGCGTTACATCACATCCACGACATTCGTCACCCCCGTGTCTCGCGTACGACGTGGTCATTGAGGATTCGAGGAGTGGGGTGATGGCTTTCGGCTGGTTTACCAAGCGCAAGAAGACGACCGTATCGGCAGACGAAACGGCTGCAAACGCCGCGCTGGCACCGGATGCGGTGCCCGCGCAGCCGATGACGCTCGCCGAGGGCGTCCCCGAGGCGCAGGTCGCGCTGCTCGAGCTCCCGCCCCAACCGCCCGCGCCGCCGCCAACGCCTACCGAGGAGCTCATCGAGCGCCTCCGACGGCATCCGGCACTCAAGGACTCGCCCGACGGCATCGACCTGCTCGACCTGCTGGCCACCAGCCCGACGGCGATGGTGCGTCAGCTTCCCGCCGCGGCCCAGGCCAGTCTCGCGCTGTGCGACGATCCGGGACTGACGCGCCGCCAGCTCGCCGAGAAGCTCTCATCCGATCCAGCGCTCGTGCAGGCGCTGCTCAAGACGGCCAACAGCGCCGCCTTCGGGGCCGGCAAGGAATCGGTCATCAGCATTGCGCCTGCCCTCGACCGCATCGGAGTCGGCGGAGCGCGCAGCATCATCTTCGCCAATGCCATCGACGGGGTGTTGAGTCGCCCCGGTGGTGAGTTCAATGCCATGGCGAGCGACGTGTGGAACCACATGGTACGCACGGCGCCCATTGCCCGCGCACTCGCGCGCGCCTTCGAAGCCGACGAAGACGAAGCCTTCGCCATCGCGCTGCTGCACGATGTCGGCAAGCTGGTCATCTTCGATCGCATCTCGGCGCTCCGCGCCGCCAACCGTCGCGATGTGCGCCTGGCGCCGGCGTTCACGCACGCCTTGCTCAACGATCTGCACGAACCGCTCGGCGCCAGCGCGGCACGGACGTGGGGCATGGGCGAGCGGTCGGCACGCGGCATCGGCTTCCATCACTGCCGCGCCAGCGATGGCGAGCCCAACGTGCTCGCCGAAATCACCTACGTCGCGGAACTCGCGGACCACGCGATGCGCCGCGGCATGGCGGTCGATCTGCACCGCGTGTGGTTCGATGGAAAGATCACGGCCGATCTGCCGCGGCTCATGAAAGTACTCGACGCCTGGGAAATTCCGGTCGTCTGATTCGACGGGGGACGACGCCGTTCCCGCGCGATGGTGTCCGGAGGGTCTCCCCTCCGTCTTGATCTTTGTCAGTTGAGAGCGATGCGCGGTCTTCTTGGTGGATGGTTCGGCAGCAGCAGCGGCAGCAGCAGCGAAAGCAAGAGCCCAACGACGGAACGCCCCAGCGCCCGTCGCCCCGAGCCCGTCGAGCCGTCGACCAACGAGTTGGTCTTCCTCGACCCGTACAACGAACCGCCGCCGCCGGCGCCCACCGACCTCATCATCGCCACGCTCGGCATCGACCCCGACGCATCCGCGTCACCGGATGCCGCCGCGCTGCTGGAGTTGGCAGCCAAGGGGCCGGATGAAATGATCCGCCGGCTCCCCTCGGCCGCGCAGACGTCGCTGGCGCTCTGCGACGATCCCAATCTCACGCGTGGTCAGCTCGCCGAGAAACTCTCCGACGATCCGTCGCTGGTGCAGTCGCTGCTCCGCTGCGCGAACAGCGCCGCGTACGGCGCCGGCAAGGCGCCCGTGATCGGGATCAGTCAGGCGATCGATCGCATCGGCATGGCCGGCACGCGGAGTCTGATCTTCTCGAATGCCATCGACGGTGTCCTGAGCCGACCCGGCGGCGAGTTCGACGCCATGGCGAGCGACGTGTGGCAGCACATGGTACGCACCGCTCCGCTCGCGCGGACGCTCGCGCCGCTCTTCGCCGTGGACCCCGACGAGGCGTTCTCCATCGCGCTCCTGCACGACGTCGGCAAGCTCGTGATCTTCGACCGGATCAGTGTATTGCGTGCCAAAGTGCGGCGCGATGTGAAGCTCACGCCGGGCTTCACGAAGTCGTTGCTCATGGACCTGCACGAAACGCTCGGTGCCATGGCCGCCGAAGCCTGGAACATGGGCCCGCGCGCCTCGCGCGCCATCGGGTCCCATCATCGGCGGAGCAGCGACGGCAGGCCGAACCCGCTCGCCGAGGTCGTATTTCTGGCGGAAGCGCTCGACCATGCCATGCGCCGCAATGAGCGCTTCGACCTGCGCGGCGTGCTCTTCGACGGCAAGCTCAAGGTCGATCAGGAACGCCTGCGGCCGCTGCTTGAACGGATGGCGATCACGGTCCGCTGAGCGGACCGTGATCGCCCGCTGGTCAGGCCGGCAGGACGCCGGCGTCCTGCAGCACTGAGCGGATCTTCGCGCGCTCGGCCTCGTTCGCCGCGAGCAGCGGTGACCGGGGCGGCCCGCCGCTCAGCCCCACCATGTCCATCGCGGCCTTGATGCCCGCCGGGCCGAGCGCCCCACCGATTTCGGTGGCGATGGGCACGAGGCGTTGCTGCATCGCGCTGGCTTCATCGGCCTCGCCGCGCCAGAAGGTATCGACCATCGTGCGCACCGTCGGGCCCGCGTAGAGTCCGATCGCGAGAATCGCCCCCGACGCGCCTCGCTGCAGCGCCGGCACCACCGTGCCGCCACTGCCGGTCAGCACGCGGAAGCTGTCACTCTGCGCTTCCAGATACTGCTCGAGCATCGGCAGGTTGCCGGCGCTGTCCTTCATGCCGATCACGTTCGGATGCTGCGCCAGTTCGTGGACCAGTGCCGCGCTGAGCACGACATGCGCATAGGCCGGCATGTTGTACAGCAGCACCGGCAAGGGACTCGCATCCGCGACGGCCTTGTGATGCGCGACCAGCGCCTCTTCCGTCATGCGCTTCAGGAAGTAGTGCGGCGAGATGACCAGCACCGCGCTCGCTCCGAGCCGCTTGGCCTCGTGCGCGCGCGCGATGGTCTGGCGCGTGCTCTCGCTCCCGATCCCCATGAGCAACCATTTGTTGGCCGGGACGCGCTCCCGCGCCCAGGTGAGCAGCTGTCGGCGATCGTCATCATCGAGCAGCGCCGATTCCCCGCTCGATCCGGACACGAGCACGCCGTCCATGCCGAACGCGAGGTGCTGATCGAGGTTGCGCTGAAAGGCGGCGCGATCGAGATCGCCGTTCGCCATGAAGGTCGAGACGGCGGGGACCATGAGCCCGCCCAGAGCTGGTAGCGTCATGGGCGGAAAGCTAATCGATCAGCCCGTACCGAACAGATTCTCGAACCCGCTGCTGAACGAGGCATCGTTGACCCCGAACGGGTTGGGGCTCGTCACTGACTCGTGGCTGGACGGACTGGTCGCGAGCGGCGGGAGTGTGGAACCGGTCCCCAGCGGGCTCGCCGCCTTGGTGGTTTGCGTGGCCACCCCGCGCGGCGCCGTTCGACGTGCGGCCGGCGTCCCACCGGGCACGGTACCGCGCTTGACGGCGGGGACGCCCAGCGGCGTGCGCCGGCCCTTCCCCATCGTGAAGTGCAGCTCGAAGTCGGCGGGATTCGTCGCCGCGGCCTTGGCGACCTCGAACGTCACCTCGCCCTTGTTCACCAGCTCCGTGAGGTGCTGGTCGAAGGTCTGCATGCCATACTGCGCGCCGTCAGCCATGTAGTCGCGGATCTCGGCGATACGGCCGTCGGCGATGAGGTCGCGAATCGTGCTCGACACGATCATGACCTCGGCGGCAACCACGCGTCCCTTGCCACTCTTGTGCGGCAGCAGGCGCTGGCTGACCACGGCATGCAGCGATTCCGCAAGTCGCATGCGCACCACCTGCTGCTCCTCGGGAGGGAACATCGCCATGATGCGCACGATCGTGCTCTGCGCGTCGGGCGTGTGCAGCGTGGAAATGAGCAGATGACCGGTCTCGGCCGCCTTCATCGCCGTATCGATCGTTTCGGCGTCGCGCATCTCACCGATCAGGATCACGTCCGGATCCTGACGCAACGCCGCACGCAGACCGTGGCGGAAGCTGTCGGTATCCACACCGACCTCGCGCTGCGTCACCGAGGCCTTGAGGTCGGCGTGCAGGAACTCGATGGGGTTCTCGAGCGTGAGGATGTGCTTCTCGTAGCTCGCATTGATCTCGTTGACCAGCGCCGCCATGGTGCTCGACTTGCCGGAGCCGGTCACGCCCGTCACGAGCACCATGCCACGTTCGGTGTGGGCAATGCGCGTGAGGACGGGGGGCAAGTGCAGCGAATCCACGGTGGGCACCTGCTCGGGGATCACGCGACACACGATCGAGAACGACGCGCGCTGCCGCAGGATGTTCACGCGGAAACGGCCCACGTGATCCGCGGCCCACGAGCAGTCGTGATCACGCAGCGCTTCCAGGTCGAGCTTCGCGGCCTCGTGCCCCAGGAGGTGCACCGCGATGTTCTGCGTCTGGTCGGCGGTCAGCGCCTGCTTGGTGAGCGCGACCAGCCGCCCGTCGATGCGGGCGCGAACCATGTCGCCGGCCTTGATGTGCACATCGGATGCACCACGGTCGACGGCTGCCTTGAGGATGCGTTCAATGGCCACGGAAGATCCAATGCACGGGCGGGAGGGAACGAGGGACTCCATTCCCCAGACGGCCCATGCGGCACCGCGCAACGCGAATCGGGCGTCGACCGCGCCCCGCTCGTGCCGTGCACCGTTTGGCACACGGCACGAGCTGTCACGACAAACGCAGCGGGTCGAGCCCGATGATGTCGCGCACGTCGCGCATGGTGGTCTGCGCGATCGTCCGCGCCGCCCGGCCGCCGTCCGCGATGGCGTCGAGCGCCTGCTGCGGATTCGCCTCGAGGGCCTCCGCGCGCCGCCGGATCGGCGTCAGCTCGCGGATCATCCCTTCGTGCAGGACCTTCTTGCAGTCCATGCACCCCCACCCGGCGCTGCGGCACTGCTGGGCCACGTGCGTCTGCGTGGCCTCGTCGTTGAACGCCTTGTGCAGCTGGAAAATGTTGCAGACGTCCGGATTGCCGGGATCGGTCTTGCGCACCCGCGCCGGGTCGGTCATCGCCGGGCGCAGCTTCTGCCAGATTTCGTCGTCGGTCTCGAGCAGCCCGATCGTGTTGCCCAGCGACTTGGACATCTTCGCGTTGCCGTCCAGCCCCATGATCCGGCGCGTCGGCGTGAGCAGGGGCTTGGGCTCCGGGAAATACTCCACACCGAACTTCGTGTTGAACTTGCGCGCCGTGTCGCGCGCGAGTTCGAGGTGCTGCACCTGATCCTCACCAACCGGCACACTGTCGGCGCGATAGAGCAGGATGTCCGCCGCCTGCAGCACGGGGTACATCAGCAGGCCCGCCGGAATGCTCTCCATCTTCGACGACTTGTCCTTGTACTGCGTCTGCCGCTCCAGGTCGCCGATGGGGACGATCGTCGTGAAGATCCACGACAGCTCGGTGTGCTCCGGCACGTCACTCTGCATGAAGAGCACCGCCTTGGCTGGGTCGATCCCTGACGCCAGCAGCGACTTCGCCATGCCCAGGCGCCGGGCCCGGAGCAGGTCCGGGTCGTAGGCCCCGGTGATCGCATGGTAGTCCACCACGCAGTAGATCGCCCCGGGGTGCTCGTCCTGGAGCTTGACCCAGTTCTTGACCGCCCCGAGGTAATTCCCGATGTGCAGTTCGCCCGAAGGCTGGATGCCGCTGAAGATGCGTGCCATCCTTCAAACGTAATCCGCCCCGCCTTTCACGAGCAACGCAAACCCATGCCCTCTCCCTCTGCCGAGCAGCGTTCGCGCTGGCTTCAGGTCGCCGCCGGCGCCGCCGCCTTCGCCACGGGCTTCATCGCCGAAGAGAACAAGTCGCGGCACACCATCACCTGGGAGGAGAAGAGCGCCACCGACTTCGTCTCCCACGTGGATCGGGGAGCCGAGGAGATCATTCGGCGCCACTTCGAGCAGGAAGCGCCTGAGATCCGGGTGGTGGGTGAGGAGATGGGCGGCGGCAGCACCGAAGACGGGCTGGTCGCGATCGTCGACCCGCTCGACGGGACCACGAACTTCCTGCACGGCTTCCCCAACTACGGCGTCTCCATCGCCGTCGCCCTCGACGGCGTTCCCCAGGCGGCCGCGATGTACGACGCCGCCCGCGGCGGCCTGTACAACGCCACCCTTGGCGGTGGTGCATTCGTGGACAATCGTCCCATCCGCGTCTCCACCATCGACGTCCCCGCGCGCGCCCTGATCGGCACCGGGTTTCCCTTCCGCGACGTCACCACGGCCGATCGCTACGTCCGCCAGCTCCGCGCCCTGATGCCCCTCACCGCCGGGATGCGCCGCGCCGGCGCCGCAGCCCTCGACCTCTGTGACGTCGCGCAGGGGCGCTTCGAAGCGTTCTGGGAGCACTTCCTCAATCCATGGGATATGGCCGCGGGCGCGCTGATCATCCGCGAAGCCGGTGGCCGCGTCACCGACTTCGACGGCAATGACGCGCGTCTCGTCGGCGGCCCGGTCGTCGCCTCCAACGGCATCATGCACGATTGGCTCCTGGACATCCTGCAGCACGCCTAACCCACACTCCCCGCCCATGTCTCTCGTTGAGTGCGTCCCCAATTTCAGCAACGGTCGTGACCCGGAAGTGATCGGCGCCATCCGCGACGCCATCGCCGACACGCCGGGCGCCACGGTGCTCGACGTGTCGAGCGATCCGTCGCACAACCGCACCGTCATCACCTTCGTCGCCAGTCTCGACGCTGCCGTGCCGGCCGCGCTGGCCGCCATGCGAGTGGCGCGCGACCGCATCGATCTCACGAAGCATCAGGGCGAACATCCGCGCATCGGCGCCACCGACGTCGTGCCCTTCATTCCGCTCGAAGGTGCCACGATGGATGATTGCGTCGCCCTGGCGCGGGAGCTGGGGGCGAAGGCCTATGGCGAGCTGGGCATCCCCGTCTATCTCTACGAGCGCGCCGCCACCACTCCGGCGCGCGAGAACCTCGCCGATGTACGCCGTGGCGAGTTCGAAGGGCTGCGCGACGAGGTCACGTCCAACGCCGCCCGCAAGCCGGACTTCGGCGAGGCCGCGCTTCACCCCACCGCCGGTGCCACCGCCGTGGGCGCGCGCCCCTTCCTCGTGGCCTACAACGTCTACCTCGGGGACAAGAGCAACCTCCCCGTGGCCAAGGAGGTCGCCAAGGCCATTCGCGGCTCGAGCGGCGGCCTGCGGTACGTGAAGGGGCTGGGGATGGAAGTGGACGGCCAGGCCCAGGTGTCCATGAACCTCGTCGACACCGAGAAGACCCCGCTGCATCGCGTATTCGACTACGTGAAGACGGAGGCCGCCGCCTACGGCGTGTCGCCCACCTGGAGCGAAATCGTGGGCCTCGTGCCCGAACGCGTGCTGCTCGAAGCGGGGGCGCGCCACGTGCAGCTGCGCGGGTTCTCCAAGGCGATGCTGCTCGAAACCAAGGTGCGCGACGCGGTGTCCGGCGGCGAGTCAGTGGATGGCTTCATGTCGCGCGTGGCGTCGAGCGATCCCACACCGGGCGGCGGGAGCGTAGCGGCGCATGTCGGCGCACTCGCGGCTGCGGTGGCGCAGATGGTCAGCGCGCTCACGGTGGGGCGCAAGAAGTACGCGGCCGTGGAAGAGGAGATGAAGGCCATCGCGCTCGAAGCCAGTGCGCTGCGCCGGGAACTCACCGGCCTCGTGGTGCGCGACGCCGCGAGCTACGACACCGTCAGCGCCGCCTACAAGCTGCCGAAGGAAACCGAAGTCGAGCAGGCCGAACGGGCCAAGGCGGTACGCGAGGGGCTGATCTTCGCTGCCGAGGTGCCGCTCGAAACCGCGCGCGCCGCCGTGCGGGTCACTGCCCTCGCCGCTGCCCTCGCTGAGCGCGCCAACACCAACGCCGTGACCGATTCGTGCGTGGCCGCGCTCATGGCCGAAGCCGCGTGCAAGGGGGCCGCGCTCAACGTGCGCATCAACGTCGCGTCGCTCGACGCCGAGGGCGCAGCGCGCGGCACCGAGCTCGCGGCGGCCGCCCGCGACGCGCTGGAGCAGGCGAGTGCAAATGCGCGGCGCGCCGAAGCGGCCGCCGAGAAGGCCATGTCCATCTAGTCGAGGAGCCACCGATGCGCCGCGCTGCGAAGGTCCTGATGGTGATCAGTTGCTTCGTCGGCGCGCGCCTCGGCGCGCGCCTCGGCGCGCAACCGGCGCCCGCGCGCGTTGGGACGGTCGCGGGGGTGGTGCTGGTGGATTCGCTGAACACCCCCATCCCCAACGCCGACGTGCGCATCGGCGCGACGGATTCCACCCGCACCGACAGCACCGGGCGATTCGAGTTGCTGAAGGTACCGGCCGGTGTGAAGCAGATCGTCGTGCGCGCGATTGGCTATGAGCCCTACAGTCAGACCATCTCGGTCAATGCGAACGGCCGCGTGGAGCTCGAGCTGCCGCTGCGACGCGACGTGCAGCAACTGCGCGCGGTGAATGTGGCCGCCGCCGCGGTGCCGAACGCCGTGCTCGAGCCGTGGCGTGCGGGGTTCGAGGACCGCAAGAAGTTCGGGCTCGGGCATTTCGTGAGCGGCGACCAGCTCGCCGCCACCGACGGCAAGCGCTGGACCACCGACCTGATCGCGCGCGTCCCGGGGCTCCGGCTCGCGCGTTGGAGCGGGCGCACAGCGTTCCTCTCGTCGCGCGGCCTCACCAGCATCGAGCGTCAGCCCGGTGGTGACCTCAGTGATCGCAAGATGGGCGCGCCCAAGGGCTGCTATCCCATCGTCATCGTCGATGACATGATCCGCTATGGCGGTGGGCCGGGTGAACCGCTGTTCGACCTCAATCTCATCGACGGCACCCAGATCGCTGCCGTCGAGGTCTACTCGGTCTCCAGCATGCCCGTCAGATTCAACAAGGGAGGGAATGCGGCGTGCGGTGCGGTCGTCATCTGGATGAAGTCCCACTGAGCGGGTGACCGCGCCTCGGAGGTTCGAGGCTGGTCGCCTACACGTCGGTCGAGAAGGGCGTCCGATCCGGCTGCATCGCCCCCGCCACATTCCCCTCCGGGTCCCTGAACCACAGCAGGTGCCCAACCGTGGGGATCGTCGCGATCGGCATCAGGATCTCCCCGCCCGCGTCACGAATGGCACGCTCCGCCGCATGGATGTCCGGCACCGCGATCGTGCACTCGAAGCCCGTCATGCGCTCACCCGGCACCAGCGTGCGCCGTTGCTGCAGTGAGCCGAAGATCGCCGGCGTTTCCGGCGTGGAGCCCGTCTCGATCATGTAGAACCCCGGCGGGCCCCACGCGTTGAAGCGCCAGCCGAAGACGGCACCGTAGAAGGCCTGCGCGCGCTCGCAGTCGTCGGCGTTGATGGCGAAGTGGCGAACGGGTGACGAGGGAGCGGTGGCCATCGGGGGTCTCATGGTGAGGGTCACCCCAATGATCGCACCACGGGCGGCTGGCGGTCTTGCGCGATATCGTCAACATATGTCGATATCACGCCACCGACCGACAAGTCGGTCCGCCAACGGCATTGCCGTCCGCACCAGCGCGGTTGGCTTCTCGAGCGGCTATCGCTGGGTGGGGCGCCACGCCGACTGGGGGCAGGTGCTCTGGGCCTCGCAGGGCGCCATTACCGCCACGATGTCCGGCGCGCTCTGGATCGTCCCCACCGGCCGCGCGCTCTGGCTGCCTCCCGGCACCCCCAACGATGTCACGCTGATCGGGCGAGGCGTCCTGCGCACGATCTATCTGACCCGCGCGCGCAGTCGCCCCCTCGCGCGGGCACCGCGACTCATCGCCTTTCCGTCGCTGCTGCGCGAGCTCATCCGGCGCGCCTTCGAACGCGACACGCTGAACGCATCCGTGCCACACGAGGCACACGTCGTCGCGCTGCTCGTCGACGAACTCGCCGCGCAGTGTGCTGCGCCGAGCCTTCCGGTGGACCTTCCGTTGCCGCGCGACCCACGCGCCGAGCGCGCCGCCACGCGCATCCTCATGAACCCCGGGGCGCCAATCGCCGAGCTCCAGCTCGAGCGCCACAGCGGCGCCGCTCGCCGAACGATCGAGCGTCTTTTCCGCGCCGATACCGGCCTCTCCCTCGGCGCGTGGCATCAGCGGGCCAGCATCATTCACAGCATCTCACGCCTGGCGCAGGGCGACAACGTGGCGCAGGCCGCCGTGGCCGCGGGCTACAGCAGCGCGAGCGCCTTCGTGCAGGGATTCAAGCAGGTGACGGGCACCACCCCCGGCCGCTTCCAATCGAGCAGTTGATCAGGCATCGGACTTCAGAGCTTGATCTGGCCTCAGAACTCTGTCTCTCCCTCTGAGATCTTGCTCGTTTCTCTGACCTCTGGCCTCTGGCCTCTGGCCTCTGGCCTCTGGCCTCTCACCTCTGACCCGAGGCCTGAATCCCGAAGCCAGACCAAGATGGCAGAGGGAGAGACCGATGTCCGAAGCCAGATCAAGCTCGGAATTCTGAAGCCCGATTTACCTCCCCCAAACAAAAAGGACACGGGCGAAGCCCGTGTCCTCTCATTCGCATCCGACGACTCGTCAGCTGATCGTCAGAATCCGCGGCCCGCTCTCCGTAATGGCCACGGTATGCTCGAAGTGCGCCGACCGCTTCCCGTCCGCCGTCACGACGGTCCACTTGTCCGACAGCGTGCGCGTCTTGGCCGTGCCCACGTTCACCATCGGTTCGATCGCGATCGTGAGCCCCACGCTCAGCTTCTTGCCGCGCTTGGGCTTGCCGTAGTTCGGGATCTGCAGCTCTTCGTGCGGCGAAAATCCCACGCCGTGGCCCACGAGCTCGCGCACCACCGAGAAACCTTCCGCCTCCACCACGGCCTGCACCGCCGCGCCGATGTCGCCGACGTGGTTGTCCGCGACCGCCGCCGCAATGCCCGCATCGAGTGAGCGACGCGTCACGTCGAGCAGCTTCACGGTATCGGCGTCGATCTCCCCCACCGGCACCGTGATCGCGGAATCGGTGAACATCCCCTCCAGCTTGACGCCCACGTCGAGGGTGACGATGTCCCCTTCGTGAAGCACGCGCTTGCGGGACGGAATGCCGTGAACGATTTCCTCGTTGATCGAAATGCAGGCGCTGCCGGGGAACCCGTAGAGCCCCTTGAACGCCGGCTCGGCGCCCGCATGCGAGCGAATGAACGCTTCGCACAGCTGGTCGAGTTCGCCGGTGCTGATGCCCGGACGGACATGCGCCTTGAGGTGCATGAGCGTCTGGTGCAGGAGCGCGCCACCGCGCGCCATGATCTCGATTTCGCGGGGCGACTTGAGCAACGACGTCGGGGCGGTGTTACTGCCGAATGCCATGGGATCCTCGACCTCAGTTGAGGCCGAGGCCCGAATAGACGCGCGCCTCGACGTCCTCGAGCGCGCCGAGCGCGTCGATGCGCACCAGGTTGGCCCCATGCGAGTCATACCACGCCACGACGGGGGACGTCTGGTCGCGATAGACCTGCATGCGCTTGCGGATGGCCTCCGGCTCGTCGTCCTTGCGGCGCACGAGGGTGCCTTCCGGCTGGTGACCGTCGACGCCGCACTTCTCGCCCGGCTCGCGGCCGAAGAAGGGACGTTGGCACACATCACAGGTGGTGCGGCCGCTCAGGCGGCGCACCAGTTCGTCTTCGTCGATGTCGAAGAGCAGCACCGCATCGAGCTTGCGGCCAAGCGCCGCGAGCGTGTCGGTCAGCCCTTCGGCCTGCGGCGTCGTACGCACGACACCATCGAGGATCGCACCCTTCGACGCCGTCGGCGACGCGAGCGCTTCCTTCATGATGCCCATGATGACGCTGTCGGGAACAAGATCGCCGCGATCCATCGCGGCCTTCGCCTCGAGACCAAGAGGCGTGCCGTCGCGGACTGCGGCGCGGAGCACATCACCCGTCGCGATCTTGGGAACACCAAGGCGAGCGGCAAGCCGCTCGCCCTGGGTACCCTTGCCCGCGCCCGGGGGACCGAGCAGGACGATGATCAACGCAATGTCCTCAGAAACCCTGCGTAGCCTGGCGACCACGGAAGCGCACACGGCCCTTCTTCATGAAGCCGTCGTACTTCCGGAGCAACAGGTGCTGCTGCATCTGCGCCATCGTGTCGAGTGCGACACCCACCACGATCAGCAGCGACGTGCCGCCGAAGGCGAAGGGCACGTTCACCAGACGCGCGATGACGATCGGCATCAGCGCAATGAACGTCAGGAAGATGGCGCCGGGCAGCGTGATGCGCTCCACCACCTCTTCGATGTACTCCGCCGTCTTCGCGCCCGGCTTGATGCCCGGCACGAACCCGCCCTGCTTCTTCAGGTTCTCGGCCAGATCGACCGGGTTGAAGATGATGGACGTGTAGAAGTACGTGAACAGGAGCGTGAGGATCGAGAACAGGACGAAGTAGAGCCACGGGTTCGGGCCCTGCGGATTGAAGTACTCCGCAATCTCCTGCATCTTCGCGTTCCCGCTGAACTGCGCCAGCGCGCCCGGAATCACGATCACCGAGTTGGCGAAGATGATCGGCATCACGCCCGCCGTGTTGATGCGCAGCGGGATGAAGTTGCGCGCCGCTTCACGCTGACGGCCACGGGCCATTGTGCGCTGCGGGATCTGGATCAGCACGCGACGCGCGGCCACCGTGATCGCCACGACGCCCGCGACCACCGCCACCATGACCAGCGCCAGCACCACGATCGACAGTGGCGCGATGGCGCCAGTCGTCATGAAGCCGAACGTCTGGAAGATGGCCGGCCACATGCGCTCGACGATCGAGAAGAAGATGATCAGCGACGCGCCGTTGCCCAGGCCGCGCTCGGTGATCTGCTCGCCCAGCCACATCACGAACACCGCGCCCGTGGTGAGGAAGAGCATCATCTGGATCGTGAACCACGCGCCGGGACGCGACACCGCGGCCGGCAACGACGTGGTGAACAGCGCGAAGCCGTACGCCTGAATCGCCGCCAGAACGACCGTCAGGTAGCGCGTCCACTGCGTCAGCTTTTTCCGCCCTTCCTCGTCCTTCTGCATCTTGTCGACCGTCGGCAGCACCGCACCGGCGATCTGGACGAAAATGCTCGAGGAGATGTAGGGCATGATGCCGAGCGCGAACACCGTCGCCCGCGAGAGACCACCACCCACGAACATGTCGTAGAGGCCGAGGAGGCCTCCACCCTGCTGGCGGGTGAAGTAGTCGGACAGCGCCTGGACGTCGATGCCCGGGGCCGTGATGTGCGCTCCGACCCGATAGATCACCATGCACAGGAACGTGAAGGTGATCTTCTGCCAGAGCTCCGGCGTCCGGTAGATGTTGGCGACGGCCTGGGCCGCCGCGTTGTTTTGCTCAGCCATGCGCTGCGTTCTCGGTTTAGTCGACGCGGCCGCCGGCCGCCTCGATCTTGGCCTTGGCCGCCGCGCTCATCTTGACGCCCTTCACCGTGAAGGCCCGCGGCACGTCACCGTTCGCCAGCAGCTTCGCCGGACCCTGACCCGCGCGGATCAGTCCCGCCGCCGTCAGCGTCTCGATCGTGACTTCGTCGCCCGCCACCTGGGCGAGCATGTCGAGGCGCACGACCTGCGCCTCTTCGCGGAACGGATTGGTGAAACCACGCTTCGGGATACGACGCGTGATGGGCATCTGGCCGCCTTCGAAGTGCGGCTTGCCGCCACCAGGACCGCCATGGCCGCTACGCGCCATGGAGCCCTTGTGACCCTTGCCGGACGTCTTGCCAAGGCCGGATCCCGGACCGCGACCCAGCCGGCGGCGCGCGCGATGCGAGCCGGGCGCCGGCGACAGGTTGTGCAGGCCGATCTTCTCGGTGCCGTCAGTCTTGTTCGCCACGGGGTTACTCCTCCACCGGCGTCACCTGAATCAGGTGACGCACCTTCTTGATCTGCCCGCGCAGCGAGGCGGAATCCTGCTGCACCACGCTCGCCTGATGATTGCGCAGGCCGAGCGCCGCAAGCGTCGCCCGCATCCGCCACGAATGGCCGATGGCGCTGCGCACCTGCGTGATCTTCACCTTGCCCGACGTCGGCGCCTCAAGCTTGGGCGTCTTGGCCGGACCCTTCGACGGATGCCACACGAATGTCCGCGGCATTATGCGACCTCCGCGGCCACCACGGCCGCCTTGCTCGGATTGACCGCTTCCATCTTCGACTTCGCGCGGCTCTTGTACCCGATCTGCGACACCTCGATCCCCCGCTCCTTCGCGGCCTGCTCGACCGTGATCAGGTGCGTCAGCCCGTCGATCGCCGCCCGCACCATGTTGTGCGGATTCGTCGAACCGAGGCTCTTGGTGAGGATGTCATGAATACCCGCGCACTCGAGCACGGCGCGCACGGCACCGCCGGCGATCACACCGGCACCCGGCGCGGCGGGCTTCATCAACACCTTGCCGGCGCCATGCTTGCCGACCACTTCGTGCGGGATCGTCGAGCCGGTCAGCGGGATGTGCACCATGTTGCGACGCGCCGCGTCCACGGCCTTGCGGACCGCTTCCGACACTTCGTTCGCCTTGCCGGTGGCAAACCCCACCTTGCCCTGTCCATCGCCCACCGCGACGAGCGCGTTGAACGAGAACCGGCGACCACCCTTCACGACCTTCGCCACGCGGTTGATCGCGATCACGTTCTCGACGAGATCGCTCTGCTCGCGCTCCTGCTGCGGGCCGCCACGATCGGGGCCACGGCCGCGACCGTCGCGACCGCCCTGTCCACCCTCGCCGCCGGGACCACGACCACGACCGGCGCCCGGGCCACCCGGACCACGACCGCGACCGCCGCCGGGGCCGCCACGTCCACGACCGCCGCCCGGGCCACCACGGCCGGGGCCACCACCGGTGCGCGGGGCGCTGCTTCCTGAATTCGTTGCGTCAGCCATGATTAAAACTCCAGGCCGCCCTCTCGGGCGCCATCGGCCACGGCCTTCACCCGGCCATGGTACTGGTAACCGGCGCGGTCGAACACGACCTTCGAAATGCCAGCCGCCTTCGCCTTGTCCGCCGCGGCCTTCCCGACGGCGAGCGCGCGCTCCGACTTCGTGCCGTTCATCCCTTCGTCGCCAACGGTCAGCAGCGTGCGCTGCGCGACGTCGTCCACGATCTGGGCGTAGATGTGCTTCAGCGAACGGAACACCACGAGACGCGGACGCTCCGCCGTCCCGGACACCGCCTTGCGCACGCGCAGATGCCGACGCTTGCGCTTCTCCGCGTTCGAACGCGGAATCGCGATCTTGGCCATTACTTGCCTCCCGCCTTGCCGGCCTTGCGCCGGATGACTTCGCCCTGGTACTTGACGCCCTTGCCCTTGTACGGCTCGGGCTTGCGGAAGCTGCGAATCTCGGCCGCGACCTGACCCACGTGCTCCTTGCTCGCGCCCTCGATCACCACCGTCGTGGGGTTCGGCGCGCTGATCTTCACGCCTTCCGGCGCCTTGTATTCGATCTGGTGCGAGAAGCCCAGCGACAGCAGCGCGCCGTAGGGCTTGATCTCGGCCTTGTAGCCGACACCCGTGATCTCCAGCGTCTTCTTGAAGCCGGTCGTCACGCCTTCCACCATGTTCGCCACCAGCGTCCGCGAGAGGCCGTGCAGCGCCTTGTGGCGCTCCTCGTCGCTCGGGCGCTTCACCAGCAGCTCGTTGCCTTCCTGCACCACGGAAATGTCGGCCGACAGCGTGCGCGCGAGCTCACCCTTCGGACCCTTCACCTTCACCGTGCTGCCGTCGATCGCCACAGTCACTCCGGCCGGAACCGGAATCGGGCGCTTGCCGATACGGGACATGTCTCTGCGTCTCCCTTACCAGACCAGGGCGAGAAGCTCGCCGCCGGTGTTCGCGGAGCGCGCATCACGATCCGACATGATGCCCTTCGACGTGCTCAGGATCGCCATGCCCAAACCGTTGCGGACGCGCGGGATTTCCGTCACGCCGACGTACTTGCGCAGACCAGGGGTCGAGATGCGCTTCGCTTCACGGATGACCGACTGGCCCCCGTGCGCGTACTTCAGGATCACGCGGAGCACGCTCTTGCCATCCTCGAGTTCCACCGTGCGGTAGTCCTGGATGAACGCGTTCTCCTTCAGAATGCGCGCGATCTCGATCTTGATCTTTGACAACGGCATGTCGACGCGGCGGTGCTTCGAAGCACACGCGTTGCGAATGCGCGTCAGCATGTCGGCAATGGGGTCGTTGAGGCTCATGCTCTCGAGGTTCTCCTAGGGTATCCGGCGTGCGCCGGACCGGTAGGAAGTGAATGGATGGTCGAGCGGGGACTTACCAGCTCGCCTTGCGCACGCCCGGGATCAGGCCCATCAGGGCCATGTCGCGGAGGGCGATACGCGAAAGTCCGAAGTGGCGAAGAAAGCCACGCGGACGACCGCTCATGCTGCAGCGGTTGCGCACGCGCGTCGCGGACGAATTGCGCGGCATCTTGTGCAGCGCATTCACCGCCTGGAGCTTCTCTTCCGGCGTGCTCTTCGGGTTGTTGATCGTCGCCTTGAACGCGGCGCGCTTCGCCGCATGCCGCTGCACCAGCTCGGCGCGCTTCGCGTTCTGGACCAGCTTGCTCGTCTTTGCCATATCGTCAGGTTCCCGTGATCAGGCTGCGGCGCTCGGCTGCGCCACCTTGGGCGTCACCGGCTTGTCGTCGCCACGGAACGGCATCCCCAGCTGATGCAGCAGGGCGAACGCATGCGCGTCCTTGCTCGCCGTCGTCACGAACGTGATGTCCATGCCGTGGATCTGCTCGACCATGTCGTAGTTGATCTCGGGGAAGATCATCTGCTCCTTGATGCCGAGCGTGTAGTTGCCACGGCCGTCGAACGACTTCGTGCCGAGGCCGCGGAAGTCGCGGATACGCGGGCACGCCACCGTCACGAAACGATCGAGGAACTCCCACATCCGGGCGCCGCGCATCGTCACCGACGCGCCGATCTCCTGCCCCTCACGGAGGCCGAAGTTCGCGACCGACTTCTTCGCCTTGCGACGGACCGGCTTCTGGCCCGTGATCAGCGCCAGCTCCTCGACCACCACGTCGAGCAGCTTCGGCTGCTTCACCGCCTCACCGACACCGCAGTTGATCACGATCTTCGAGAGCGTCGGGATTTCCATCGGGTTGGTGAAGCCGAACTGCTTCGCCAGCGCCGCGCGGACCGTGCCCTCGTAGTGCGTCTTCAGACGCGGCGCCGCCACCGGCAGCCCCGCGCCCGCATGATCGCGCTTCGTGAAGTCGACGGCCTGACGCGGCTGGCCCGCCTGCTTGCCACCCTTGCCACCGCCCTTTGCGCCCGCGCCACCCTTGGCCGCGCCGGCTGCCTTCGCCCCACCCTTCGCGCCGCCCTTGGCGGCGCCCTTTTCCTTGGTCGCCATCTCTAATTACTCCGGTCAGCGCGCACGGGGAATCACTTCACCGCTCTTCACGCCGACGCGCTCCTTCGTGCCGTCCTTGTCGATGCGCGTCTTCACGCGCGTCGGCTTGCCGGTCTTCGAATCGAGCAGCATCACGTTCGACGCGTGGAAGGGCGCGGCCATCTCGATGATGCCGCTCGTCTCTTCCGCCGTCCGCGCCTTGCGGTGCTTCTTCACGATGTTGACCCCTTCCACCTTGATGCGGCCCGTCTTGGGGTACACCTGGAGGACCTTGCCCTCCTTCCCCTTGTCGTCGCCACGCATCACGCGAACGGTGTCACCCTTCGTCACATGGATCACTTCACGCGACGCCTTCAGCGCGTGCCGAGCCGCGCCGAGACGCTGCCCGCGATCCGTCTTGTAGTACACGTTCTTGCGCATCTCAGAGCACCTCGGGGGCCAGCGACACGATCTTCATGTAGCGCTTCTCGCGGAGCTCGCGCGCCACCGGGCCGAAGATACGGGTCGCCTTCGGCTCGCCGTTGTCGTTGATGATCACGACCGCGTTCTCGTCGAAGCGGATGTACGAACCATCCTTGCGGCGCGTCTCCTTCACCGTGCGGACCACCACGGCCTTCGCCACATCGGACTTCTTCACCGTGCCGTTCGGAAGCGCGTCCTTCACCGCCACGATCACCCGGTCACCCAGGCCCGCATAGCGACGGCGCGTCCCGCCGAGCACGCGGATCACCAGGGCGCGCTTGGCACCACTGTTGTCCGCCACCTTCACCACCGATTCCTGCTGGATCATGGGTCAGGTCCTCAGCGTGCGCGTTCGACGATCTCGACCACGCGCCACCGCTTGTCCTTCGACAAGGGCCGGGTCTCCATGATACGCACGGTGTCTCCCACCTTCGCCGAGTTCTCCTCGTCGTGCGCCTTCAGCTTGGCCGTCCGCGTCACCATCTTGCCGTACTGCGGATGCGGCATGCGACGGTCGATGCTCACCACGACCGTCTTGTCCATCTTGTCGCTCACGACCAGCCCGACACGCACCTTGCGGGCGGTCCGTTCGGAGGCGCCGTTCTGCGCGGCGCTCGCGTTGTTCGTCTCAGCCATCTGTCGGGTTCCGGTTAGCGGCCAGCATTCGCGAGCTGACGCTCGCGCTGCACCGTCTTCAGGCGGGCGATGTCGCGGCGGATGCTGCGCAGGCGCAGCGGCTCCTCCAGCGCTTCGCTCGCGCTGCGGAACTTGAGGCGGAAACGCTCCTCCTCCAGCTCCGCGATGCGGGCCGTCAGCTCGTTGTCAGCCAGTCCGCGGATCTCTTCAGCCTTCATTGGTCACCGCCTCCTCGCGCGCAACGAACTTGGTCTTCACACCCAGCTTGGCGGCGGCGAGGTTCATGGCCGTCTCGGCCAGCTCGCGCGTCACGCCTTCGATTTCGAACATCACGCGGCCCGGCTTCACGACCGCCACCCACAGTTCCGGCGAACCCTTACCCTTACCCATGCGGGTTTCGGCGGGCTTCTTCGTGATCGGCTTGTCCGGGAAGATCCGGATCCACACCTTGCCGCCACGCTTGATGTGACGCGTCATCGCGACACGGCACGCCTCGATCTGCCGGCTCGTCACCCACCCCGGCTCGAGCGCCTGCAGGCCGAAATGGCCGAACGACAGCTCGGAGCCACGGTGCGCCAGACCCGTGGTCCGGCCCTTGAACATCTTGCGGAACTTGACCCGCTTCGGACTCAGCATCGACTAGTTCCTCAGTTGCCGGTCGAGTAGGTCTTGCCGCGACGATCTTCCACGATCTCGCCCTTGAAGATCCACACCTTCACACCAATGGTGCCGTAGGTGGTCTTCGCCGTGCTGATCGCGTAATCGATGTCGGCGCGCAGCGTATGAAGGGGCACCCGGCCTTCCATGTACCCTTCCACGCGCGCGATCTCGGCGCCACCGAGGCGGCCGCCAGCCTTCACCTTGATGCCCATCGCGCCCATCCGCATCGCGCTCTGCACCGCACGCTTCATCGCGCGGCGGAACGAGATACGCTGCGAGAGCTGCGCCGCGATGTTGTCGGCCACCAGCTGGGCCTCGAGCTCGGGACGCTTGATCTCTTCGACGTTGATGCCGACTTCCTTGCCCGTGAGCTGGGCCAGCTCATCGCGCAGCTTGTCGACTTCCGCGCCCTTCTTGCCGATCACCACACCCGGACGACCGGTGTGAATGGTGACCACCACCTTGCCCGGCTTGCGCTCGATCGTGACATCCGAGATCGCCGCATTGTCCAGGCGCGCCTTCAGGTACTTCCGGAGCAGCGCGTCTTCCTTCAGAAGCGCCGGCATCTCCTTCTTCGCGTACCAGGTCGACCGCCAGTTCTTCGTGACGCCGAGGCGGAACCCGATCGGATTCGTCTTCTGTCCCATTACTTCACCGCCTCCGTCACCACGATCTCCACGTGGCTGGTCCGCTTCAGCATGGGGGTCGCACGGCCCATCGCGGCCGGCGTCCAGCGCTTCAGCTTGGGTCCCTCGTTCACGATGGCCTTCGTGATCACCAGCGCGTCGACATCCAGCGACGTGTTGGCCGCACGGGCCGCCTGCTCCGCGTTCGCCACGGCACTGTTGAGCGTCTTCTCGATCTGCTCGGCCGCGTGCTTCTTGGAGAACTTCAGGAGAGCCAGCGCGTCATTCACACGCTGCCCACGGATCTGGTCGATGACCAGCCGCATCTTGTAGGGCGACTGGCGCGTCGTGCGCTGAATCGCGCGCGCCTCGATGCCCGCCTTCATGGTCTTGGCCATGGGTTACTTGCCTCCCTTGCCAGCCGGCTTCTTCGCATCGGCCTTCTGCCCCGCGTGACCGCGGAACAGACGCGTCGGCGAGAACTCGCCCAGCTTGTGGCCCACCATGTTTTCCGTCACGTACACCGGGATGAACTTGTTCCCGTTGTGCACGGCGAAGGTGTGCCCCACGAACTCGGGGAGAATCGTGCTCGCACGCGACCACGTCTTCACGACCTTCTTCTCGTTCTTGGCGTTCATCGCAACCACCTTCGCCTCGAGGCGTTCGGCGACGAACGGACCCTTCTTGATGCTTCTCGACATATCGGTTCTCGTTTCGCCTGGCGGTTACTGCGTGGCCCGGCCGCGCTTGCGGCCGCGCACGATGAGACGCTGCGACGCCTTCTTGCTGTTGCGCGTCTTGACGCCTTCCTTCTTGCCCCACGGGCTCACCACGTTGCGACCACCGCGCGTGCGGCCACCGTGCGGGTGATCGACCGGGTTCATGACTTCACCGCGCACCTTCGGGCGCTTGCCGAGCCAACGGCTCTTGCCGGCCTTGCCGTGCGACTGCAGCTCGTGTTCCGAGTTGCCCACCTCGCCGATCGTCGCCATGCAGTTGCCGTGCACCAGGCGCATTTCGGTGGAGCCCATGCGGAGCGTCACGTACTCGCCTTCCTTGGCGACCACCTGCGCGAACGCACCGGCCGAGCGCGACATCTGGCCGCCCTTGCCGATCTTGAGCTCGATGTTGTGCACCGACGTGCCGAGCGGCACTTCCTTGAGCGGCATGGCGTTGCCGGTGCGCACGTCCGAACCCGGACCCGACACCACCGTATCGCCCTGCTTCAGTCCCTTCGGATGCAGGATGTAGCGCTTCTCGCCGTCCGCGTACTCGACCAGCGCGATGCGCGCCGAGCGGTTCGGATCGTATTCGATGTGCGCGACCGTCGCGGGAATCCCGTGCTTGTCACGCTTGAAATCGATGACGCGATACATGCGCTTGTGGCCGCCACCGATGCGACGCATCGAGATGTGGCCATGATTGTCACGACCGCCCGACTTCTTGAGCGGTTCCACGAGCGACTTCTCGGGCGTCGAGCGCGTGATCTCGGCGAAGTCCGACACCGAGCGGAAGCGCGAGCCCTTCGAGACTGGCTTGAACTGACGGATACCCATGCGACTCAGCCCTCGAAGATCGCGATGGTGTCGCCGTCACGCAGCTTCACGATCGCCTTCTTGGTGTGGGGACGGCGACCGATCGACTGGCCAACGCGACGCGCCTTGCCGCGCGCGTTCGACGTCCAGACGCCGGTGACCTTCACGCCGAAGAGGCGCTCGATGGCCTCCTTGATGGCGTACTTGGTGGCGTCAGGCGCCACCTCGAACGTGTACTCGCCGCGATCCTGATAGGCGGCCGAGGTGCGCTCCGTGATGATCGGGCGCATGATGGTGCGATGCAGCGTGGCCATGCGTTAGCCCTCCGCCGTGGTGGACGTGAGCGCGCTCGCCTCGATCACCACCACATCCGACCAGAGGATATGATAGGTGCTGGCGTCGCTGAACGGCATGACGTGCGCGCGGCCAAGGTTGCGGGCGCTCAGGTACACGTTCGGCTTCACGCCGTCCGTGAGGAGCAGCACCTTCTTGTCGGCCACGCCGAGCTTCGCGAGCAGGTCGGTCATCGTCTTCGTCTTCGGCGCGCTGTAGTTCAGCGTGTCGACGAGGATCACCGCCCCTTCGCGGGCCCGGGCATTCATCGCGCTCTTGCGCGCGAGCGCCCGCACCTGCTTCGGCACGATCTGCGTGTAGCTGCGCGGCTGCGGACCGAACACGGTACCACCGCCCGGCCAGTTCGGCGCGCGCGTCGAGCCCTGACGGGCGCGACCGGTGCCCTTCTGCTTCCACGGCTTCTGGTTACCGCCGGTGACTTCACCGCGCGTCTTGGTCTTGGCCGTGCCCTGGCGACGGTTGGCGAGGAACGCCTTCACCGCCTGGTGCATGACCGGCACGTTGACGATCCCGTCGAACGTGCCCTCGGGGAGCTGGCGCGTGCCGCCCTGCTTCCCCTGCGCCGAGTACACCGGCGCCTCGAAGGTCTTGGATTCCGCCATCATGATCAGCCCTGCTTCCGCACGAAGACGATGCCGTTGGTCGGCCCCGCCACGCTGCCGCGCAGATAAATGAGGTTGCGCTCGGCATCCACCTTCTCGACACGGATGCTGAGGGACGTGTGCTGCGCCGCGCCGTAGTGGCCGGGCATCTTCTTGCCCTTGATGACGCGCGACGGGTCGGTACCCGCGCCGATCGAGCCGGGCTTGCGGTGCTTGGTGTTGCCGTGGGTGTTCGGGCCGCCGCCGAAGCCGTGGCGCTTCACGACACCCTGAAAACCACGCCCCTTCGAGGTGCCGGTCACCTTCACGCGCTCACCCGGCGTGAAGATGTCCACCGTGATCGCGTCGCCCACATTGTACGACGGGATCGCGCTGTCCTTGCCCGGGGCGTCGTCGAGACGGAAGCTCTTGAGCACGGCCGGCGGCGCCTGAAGCCCCGCCTTCGCCGCATGCCCGACTTCCGCCTTGGTCGCGCGACGGCCCTTCGGCGTGCGCTCCCCCTTCTTGTTGGGCCGCGCCACGCGCTGGGCCCCGAATCCGAGCTCCACCGAGGCAAAGCCCGCCTGATCCACCGTCGTCACCTTCGTGACGGGGTTCGGCGTGGCCTCCACCACGGTGCAGGGCACTTGCTGCCCCTGCTCGTTGAACAGCTGGGTCATGCCCAGCTTCTTGCCGATGATGCCGATCATGAAATGACTCACTCCGTACGAGTCGCGGGACGCCCGAGTGGCGTCACCGTTGGACTGTGGATGACACCGCCCTGTGCAGTGCCATCTGTACCGGCGCTGACCCGAAGGCCGCGCGGTCCGTCCTGCCCCACTCCCCCGGGGCAGCCCTGCCGGTCGGGAACTACTCGACCTTGATCTCGACGTCCACGCCAGCGGGCAGATCGAGCTTCGTCAGCGCGTCCACCGTTCCGGCACGCGAATCGAGGATGTCGATCACGCGCTTGTGCGTCTTCAGTTCGAACTGCTCGCGGGACTTCTTGTTCACGTGCGGCGAGCGCAGGACCGTCCAACGCTGCGTCTTCGTGGGCAGCGGGATCGGGCCCGACACCGACGCGCCGGTCTTCTCAGCGGTGCGGACAATGTCCGCCGACGCCTGATCGATCACGGCGTGGTCGAAGGCCTTGAGGCGAATGCGAATGCGGCCAGCCATCTGGGTTCCGGGAAAGGAACTGATCAGTGGTGTGTTTCGGGTTCTTGGTGGTGGGTCATGGGTTACCCACGACCCACCACCAAAAACTCGTAACCCAATACCGATCGGTTCGCTGTTGTTAAGCGAGGATCTTGGTCACGACGCCGGCACCCACCGTGCGCCCACCCTCACGGATGGCGAAGCGCAGCTGCTCTTCCATGGCGATCGGGATGATGAGGTCGATCGTCATCGTCACGTTGTCGCCCGGCATCACCATCTCCATCCCCTCGGGGAGCTCGATGTTGCCCGTCACGTCCGTCGTGCGGAAGTAGAACTGCGGGCGGTAGCCCTTGAAGAACGGCGTGTGGCGGCCACCCTCTTCCTTCGTGAGGACGTAGACCTCGGCCGTGAACTTCGTGTGCGGCTTGATCGAGTTCGGCTTGGCGAGCACCATGCCGCGCTCGATTTCCTTCTTGTCCACGCCACGGAGGAGGAGACCGACGTTGTCACCGGCCTGGCCTTCGTCCAGCAGCTTGCGGAACATTTCGACGCCCGTCACCACCGACTTCTTCTCGGCGCCGTAGCCGACGAGCTGCACTTCCTCGCCGACCTTGATGATGCCGCGCTCGATACGGCCCGTCGCCACCGTGCCACGACCCGTGATCGAGAACACGTCTTCGACCGGGAGGAGGAACGGCTTGTCCGTCTCGCGGATCGGCTCGGGGATGTACGTGTCCAGCGCGTCGTACAGCTTCTGGAACTCGGCCACCCACTTCGGGTCGCCGTTGATCGCGTTGATGGCCGAGCCACGGATCACCGGGGCATCGTCACCGTCGTAGTCGTACTTCGAGAGCAGCTCGCGGACTTCGAGCTCGACCAGGTCGAGGAGCTCGGCGTCTTCCACGAGATCGCACTTGTTGAGGAACACGACGACCTTCGGCACGTTCACCTGGCGCGCCAGGAGGATGTGCTCGCGCGTCTGCGGCATCGGGCCGTCCACGGCCGACACCACGAGGATCGCGCCGTCCATCTGTGCCGCGCCCGTGATCATGTTCTTCACGTAGTCCGCGTGGCCCGGGCAGTCGACGTGCGCATAGTGACGCGCTTCCGTCTCGTACTCGACGTGCGACGTGGCGATCGTGAGGATCTTCGTCGAGTCACGGCGACCCTGCGACTCCGACGCCTTCGCGACTTCGTCGTATGCGACGTACTTCGTGCCGTAGCCCTTGTCCGACGAGATCTTCGTCAGCGCCGCCGTCGTGGTCGTCTTGCCGTGGTCGACGTGGCCGATCGTCCCGACGTTCACGTGCGGCTTGTTCCGCTCGAACTTTGCCTTGCCCATGGTTCGTATCTGTGCTTGGGGGTGAATACCGGGAAGGCTTACGCCTTCACCTTGCTGATGATCTCTTCGGCCTTCGACTTCGGCACTTCCTCGTAGTGCGAGAACTCCATCGAGTAGACCGCACGCCCCTGCGACATGCTGCGCAGACGCGTCGAGTAGCCGAACATCTCGGCCAGCGGCACCGTGGCCGAGATGACCTGCGCCTCGCCACGCTGCGTCATACCGCCGATCTTGCCGCGACGCGAGGAGAGGTCGCCGAGGACGTCGCCCATGTACGCTTCCGGGCTCACGACCTCGACCTTCATGACCGGCTCGAGCAGGCAGGGGCTGGCCTGACGGGCCGCCTCCTTGAACGCCATCGAACCGGCAATCTTGAACGCCATTTCCGACGAGTCGACTTCGTGGTACGACCCGAAGATGAGCTGCACCTTCACGTCGACCACCGGATAGCCGGCCAGGACGCCCGTCTCGAGCGCTTCCTTGATACCCTGCTCCACCGGGCCGATGTACTCACGCGGAATGACACCACCCACGATCTTGTCTTCGAACACGTAGCCCTGGCCCTGTTCGGACGGCTCCATGTTGATGACCACGTGGCCGAACTGACCCTTACCGCCCGACTGGCGGATGAACTTCCCTTCGATCTTCTCGACGCGCTTCTTGATCGTCTCGCGATAGGCCACCTGCGGGCGACCCACGTTCGCGTCGACCTTGAATTCGCGCATCATGCGATCGACGATGATCTCGAGGTGCAGCTCGCCCATGCCGGCGATGATCGTCTGCCCCGTCTCGGCGTCGGACCGCACGCGGAACGTCGGATCTTCTTCGGCGAGCTTCTGCAGCGCGATGGCCAGCTTGTCCTGGTCCGCCTTCGTCTTCGGCTCGATGGCGACGTCGATGACGGGGGCCGGGAACTTCATGGCCTCGAGGATGATCGGATTGTCTTCCGTGCACAGCGTGTCGCCCGTGCGCGTGTCCTTGAGGCCGATCGCGGCGGCGATGTCGCCGGCGCGCACTTCCTCGATTTCCTCGCGCTTGTTGGCGTGCATCTGCAGCAGACGGCCGACGCGCTCACGCTTGTCCTTCGTGCTGTTGTACACGTAGCTGCCCGAGGCGAGCACGCCCGAGTACACGCGGAAGAACGTCAGCTTTCCGACGAACGGGTCGGTCGCGATCTTGAACGCGAGCGCCGCGAACGGCGCGTCATCCTTGATCGGCGCCTCGACGAACGTTTCGTCGTGGTGCGGCAGATGGCCCTGAATCGCGGGCACGTCCACCGGCGCCGGGAGGTAGTCGATCACGGCGTCGAGCAGCGCCTGCACGCCCTTGTTCTTGAACGACGCGCCGCAGAGCACCGGGATGAATTCCATCGCGATGGTCGCCTTGCGGATCGCGCTGCGGATTTCGTCCATGGAGAGCTCCTCACCCGCGAGGTACTTCTCCATCAGCACATCGTCGTGTTCCACCGCGGCCTCGATGGCCTCGTGGCGCGCCAGCTCGCACGCGTCCTGGAACTCGGCCGGCACATCGACCACCGAGAACGTCTTGCCCATCGTCTCGTCGTGGAAGATGTACTGCTTGCGCTCGAGCACGTCGATGTGGCCCGTGAACGTCTCACCCGAACCCACCGGCAGCTGCAGCGGAAACGCGCGCTTGCTCAGGCGGTCACGGATCATGGCGAGGCAGCGATCGAAGTTCGCGCCAACGCGGTCCATCTTGTTCGAGAAGATCATGCGCGGCACACGGTAGCGGTCGGCCTGACGCCACACCGTTTCCGTCTGCGGTTCCACACCGGCCACCGAATCGAGCAGCGTCACCGCGCCGTCGAGCACGCGCAGCGAGCGTTCCACTTCGACCGTGAAGTCGACGTGGCCCGGGGTGTCGATGATGTTGATGCGGAACTCCGGCCCGTTGCCCTTCTCGTGGGACTGACCGTGACGCATCCAGAAGCACGTGGTCGCGGCCGACGTAATCGTGATGCCGCGTTCCTGCTCCTGCTCCATCCAGTCCATCGTGGCGGCGCCATCATGGACTTCACCAATCTTGTGCGACTTCCCCGTGTAATAGAGGATGCGCTCCGTGGTGGTCGTCTTGCCGGCATCGATGTGGGCCATGATGCCGATATTGCGATAGTGCTCGAGCGGGGTCGTACGCGGCATAGTTCTGATGCAGCGCCGCCGAGGCGGACGCAGTAAGTGAACGAAAGTGAACCAGCAAAAAAACGGGTGGACCTGACCCCCCGCGGTGATGCGGGAGCGGTATCCATCCGCTGTCGCCGGGTACGCTCGCCGCTGCTGCACGAGTGGGGACCCTGGCGCGCCGTTTCCAGAGACCTGCTGACTCCAGAAATGACGTCGAATTGGCTGCGTTGCTTTTCGGGAGCGCCGACTCATCGCGAGTCGAGGCCGGTACAGCGTGTGTGCTGAGAAAGCACGCCCCCACCGCAAGCGGTGGCCCATAGGAGTCGGCCGCAGCAGGCCGACGTGACACCGAAAACACTGGCGTGTTTTCGCTCTCGCACTGGCTCCGGAGTCCGAAGGCCTTTTGCGGGAGACCCATAACTTGACCGGGCCGGGCGGTGAAGTCAACCCCGCTTCATGTCGAGATTTACACCGCCCGCCGAGGCGCGGCACCGCCGGTCGACCGTTGCCTCACGGGCGCCACACCCTGTGTCGGCGCCACCGCACCACGCACCGCGCCCGCCTCGGTCACATTCTGCCGGGAAATGGCCAAACTGCGCTGGCGAGCTCGACCATTGAAGAACCACAAGTCGTTTTGCGGCAAACGGTTGACAGAATGCCACAAGGCCGGACTCGTCCGTAACGTGTGATGCGACGTCACAGTCGAGGCCGGCGGTGGTACGACTGATGCTGAATGGGGTAGCGAATGGCCGGGTCCGTTTATCCGTGACCCTCGCTAGCTTGCTGATCCCATGAGGTCTTCCATGAAGCCATACACACTCGCCGCCATCGTCGCGCTGACCGCCGCCGCGGCACCGCTCGCCGCCCAGTCGTCGCCGGCCGGTGGCCAGGTCGTCACGACGAACGGCGTCTCCGTTTATGGGAACCCGACCGGCTGGTCGAGCAGCACGCAGCTCAACGGCTCGATCAACGTGTCGACCGACCAACCGTGTGGAACGGTCGCCCCCGGCACCACGGGATACGTCAACGGTGCCTGCTCCGGCGGCTTCGGAGACGTGGGGGACGCGTCACTCAAGATGACCGTCACCGGTCAGAGCGCGGTGGTGGGCGGTCAGACCGAGTATCCCGATTGGGCCTTCTGGTACCGCTACGCCGAAGGGGATCGCAACACCACCGTTGGGGCGGGCGCCTCGTTCGGTGACCTGCGCTCCCTCACGGCGTTTTCCTTCGACTGGTTCCGCACGGATATCCAGGGCTGGGACGCGCCCACCCCGACGGATGTCGAGAAGCCCATTCCACCGCTCGACTGGCGGTACAAGACGCCGGTCGTGCGCCTGCAGCTGCAGGAAGTGCGCGCCGGTCAGGCGGATCGCTTCTCCGAACTTGTCTGGGAGGGGTATTACAACCAGTGCAGCCTGGGCGTGGACAAGACGACCTGCGCGAACAACTGGACGCCGGTCGATACGTGGGTCCGCCAGGACAACATGCAGGCGGACAACTTCTGGTACGTGCGGCCCTCGGACAATCTCGGGGAGCCGGCGTCGTACGGGGTGAACTCCAAGTGCAGCGACGAGTTCACGTTCTGGCAGGGCGGCATCGATGTGCTGGGCTCGACGAGCCTGTTCGGGACGGGTCCGAATGCGGGGTGCCTCGCGGATGCGGTCGAAGTGCGCGTCATCGGCATTGCGGTCGGCGTGGGGAGCCAGTGGCCGCTCCCCTATGTTGGCTACGTCGACAACGTCCGCCTCGGCTTCGGCGATGACCGTGCCCTCCGACTGGACGCCAACTTCGACAACCTCGCCACCGTCCCCGAGCCCTCCACCTGGGCCCTGATGGGCGCCGGCCTCGTCGCCCTCGGCGTGGCAGCCCGCCGTCGGCGCAACGGATAACGCGAAACGCGCGCGGCCGCCGCTGCCGCGGCCACTGACCTGCTCGCCATATTGCACGGGCGGCCCGTTCTGAAACGGGCCGCCCGTTCGTGTACTCAGGGGTGGCGTCGTCGGCGCACCGCCGGGTGCCCGGGCCGTGACGGACCCGCGCTCGTCCGTGACCGCCCTTTTCAATTGGTCGTCGTTCTCCGTGAGCCTGGGAGCCGCCCGCATGACGGCGGGACACCTCGCACACCCATCGGTCGCCGCAATCCCACGCCTCATGTCCGCCGACACCCACAAGGTCGCCCTCGTCATCGGCACCCGACCGGAAGCCATCAAGATGGCACCGGTCTACGCCGCGCTGCGCGATCACCCGCATCTCGAGCCGCTGGTCATCGCCACCACGCAGCATCGCGAGATGCTCAAGCAGGCGCTCGATGTCTTCGGCATCATCCCCGATGTCGATCTCGGCTTGATGCAGAACGGCCAGAACCTCGGCGTCTTCACCTCCCGCGCCATGGCCGCGCTCACCGAGTGCTATCTCGAACAGCGCCCCGACTTCGTGCTCGTGCAGGGGGACACCTCCACCGTCACCGCGGCCGCCCTCTCGGCGTTCTATCAGGGCATCGCGATCGGCCACGTCGAAGCCGGCCTCCGCTCGTTCGATCTCTCGAGTCCGTTCCCCGAAGAGGTGAACCGGCGCATCGCGACCTGTGCCGCGAACCTGCACTTCGCGCCGACCAACGAAGCGCGGCAGAACCTCGTCTCCGAAGGCGTCCCCGAAGCCGACATCTTCGTCACCGGCAACACGGTCGTCGATGCGATTCACATGGTGCCGCCGCGCGCACGCTTCGACACGGCGGCGCTCAACACCATCGACTGGAGCGAACGGCGCGTCATCCTCACGACGGTGCATCGCCGCGAATCGCTTGGCGAACATCTCGAGGCCATCTGTGACGCGCTCGAGTCGATCGTGCGCCTGCACTTCGACGTGGAGATCGTTTTCCCGGTGCACCTCAATCCGCGCGTGCGCGAAGTGGTGCATCGCCGACTCGGCGAGACTCCGCGCATTCACCTGCTCGATCCGCTGCCATACCCCGATCTGCTCGAGATCATGCGGCGCTGCTATCTCGTGCTCTCGGACTCGGGTGGCATTCAGGAAGAGTGCCCCTCGTTCCACAAGCCGATCCTGATCCTGCGCGACACCACCGAGCGCCCCGAAGTCGTGCAAGCGGGCTTCGGCGAACTCGTGGGAACCGAGGCCACGCGCATCCTGTCGCGCACGTCGGCGCTGCTCGGCGACCGACCGCTCTACGTGCAACGCGCGAGCGGGAAGAACCCCTTCGGCGACGGCCGCGCCTCGCAGCGCATCGCGGAAGTGATCGAAACGCACCTGCGGCACCCCACCGAGCGGAAGCATCCGCGTCGCCTGGATGCTGATCAGGTCGCCGCCGCGCTGGAGCGCCTGTCACTTGCGGGCTGATCGCATGGCATCACGCATGAGCGTCGGCCTCGGGCTGCTCGCCGCCTCACTCCTCAGCGCCACCGCCGTGTTCGCCCAGGCGCCCCTCGCCGGTGGACTCCCGGGTAGTTGGCTCGAGGCCAACGTGTTCGCGCAGGCGGTCAGCAACGGCTTTGGCGACTGGTCGGGAGTGTACGTCCGCGGCGTGCAGGCCGGCCCGACGCGCACGCTGTATGGCGAAGTGCTCGCGCTCGACGCGTTCACCGAACGCGGCGTCCAGGTTGGCGCCACCGTACGGCAGGATTGGAAGACGCGCGTCTTCGCCATCCTCGGCGCGAACGTCGGGAATGGCGCGCCGATCCTCCCGAAAGGTCGGATCGACGGCGTCGTGGGCGTGCGCTTCGGTGCGCGCCGTGAGTGGCAGGCCACCGCCGGCGGGTCGTACGTGAAGAGCACCACGGCGCTCTACGACCGGGCGGCAACCGCGTCGCTTGCGTGGTACGCGCCCAAGGCGCTCTTGCTCGAGGCCGGCGCCCGCGTCAACTCGAGCAACCCGGGAGACATTCAGTCCCGACGCCTCTTCGGCGTCGCGGTCCTGACCCCGTCACCGCGCCGCAGCCTCTCGGTGCGCGCGATCGGCGGCACCGAGGGCTGGCAGATCGTCAGCGCCAGCACGACGCTCCGCAAATTCAGCAGCGAGGAGTTCTCGCTCGCGTGGCGCGAGAAGCTCAGCACGCACTGGGCGTTGAGCGCCCAGGGTGATGCCTATCGCAATCCCTTTTACACCCGTCGGGGAGTGACGCTCGGTGTCGCGCGTTACTGGTAAACCGTCCCGGCGCATCGACGCCCTCCGAGACCGCGGGTTCCGCGGTGGTCGCATCGCGCCCCATCGCGCGATGATCGGCCTTGAAGTGTCGTGGACGCTCGTGATCGACCTCGTCGTGCTGCCGTTGATGTTCACGGTGGCGATGTTCGCGCTGCTCGATCCGCTCATGTCGGCGTGGCGCGCGTTCTTCGAGCTCATCGCGGGCCCGCTTGGCCTGCCCCGTGCCACCGGCACGCGGCTCTTCGAGATCGGGCCACTCGCCGTGCCCATCCCCTACTTCACCGCGCCCGGCTTCTGGCCGGAGGCGCGCGATCTCCAGACGGGATGGCTGATCACCGGCCTGCTCGCGGGCGTCGGCATGGTGCTGCGTGGCCGATGGCTGCCCGTCGGCTACTTCCTGCGGGCGGTCGCGGTGATTCAGCTCTCGGCGCAACTCTGGTTCTGGCTGGCGCCACCGCCGCTCATCTACACGCTGCCCGACTACGTGTCGGGGCTGCTGGTATGTGGCGTGATCATCCTGCTGCTCGCGCCGTTTCTGGTGGCGTTCACGTTTCACATCTTCGACTTCGTGCTCTGGCAGAAGTTGATGATGGCGACGCTGCTCCTGGCGCATCTCGCGGTCCTGCTGCCGCTGCAGGCCGCCGTGCATGTGTGGATCATCCATCGCGGCTCGTTCCTTACGCTGCCGGTGCTTTTCTTCCTCTTCGGCCCGCTGCTCGACGTGTTCGTCTACGTCGCGCTCTATGGCTGGGGGATGAGTTGGCGTTCCGGCGGCGTGCTCGATGCCGTGGATCGCCGGCCGCCCACACCGGTGCAGAAGTATCCGTCCGATCGTCCGCGTCCCACGCCGACGCCGCGCTCCACCGCGGCCGTTCCCGGCCCGCCGAGCTTCAGCGCATTGCGCGCCTGGCCGCTGGGCCTCGTCTGGCGCCGTCTCTTCCCCGATCGCACGGGAGGCGCGTGATGGTCGGATTTGCCGAGCCCACGACGCTGATCGTGCTGTGCAACATCGGGCTGTGGTTCTGTGTGGCCGTGCTCGCTGTGTACACGGCGCGTCACTACTTCTTCACGCTCAATCGGCTCTTCGGCCGGCATCGCCAGCCCTTCGTGGATGTGCTGCAGGCCGACTGGCCCTCGCTGACGGTCTTCGTGCCGGCGCACAACGAGGAGCGCGTCATTCGCGACTCGCTCGACGCCCTGCTCACCTGCGACTATCCGGAAGACCGGCTCAAGATCGTGCCGGTGGACGATCGCTCGCAGGACGGGACGCGGGCCATTCTGCGCGAGTACGAGGAGAACTATCCGGGGCGCGTGGTGCCGTTCCTGCGCGACGACGGCATTCCGGGGAAGGCCGCCGCGCTGGCCGATGCGATGGCGCTGCACAATGAGGAGATCTTCCTCGTCTTCGACGCCGACTACATCCCCGGACCACGCCTGCTCAAGCAGCTCGTCTCGCCCTTCTTCGACCCCGAAGTCGGGGCGGTGATGGGACGCGTCGTCCCGCTCAACGTGGGGCACTCGCTGCTCACCCGTCTGCTCGACCTCGAGCGCGCCGGTGGTTATCAGGTCGATCAGCAGGCGCGCATGAACCTGCGTCTGGTGCCGCAGTACGGCGGCACGGTTGGTGGAGTGCGTCGCACGGCGCTCGAGAACGTCGGTGGCTGGCGTGTGGACTCGCTTGCCGAAGACACCGATCTCACGGTGCGCCTCGTGATCAACGGCTGGGATGTCGTCTACCAGAACCGCTCCGAGTGCTATGAAGAAGTGCCGGAGTCGTGGGAATCGCGCATTCGCCAGATCAAGCGCTGGGCGAAGGGGCACAATCAGGCACTCCGTCGCTACTTCGCGGCGCTGCTGCGCAACAAGACGCGGCTTCCGTTCTGGCAGGTGCTCGACGGCGCGCTGCTGCTCGGCGTGTTCGTGGTGCCGCTGGTCCTGCTGCTCGGCTGGGTGTGCACGATCGTGCTCTTCTTCACCGGCTATCCGCCGCAGTGGGGACGCGTCACGATTCTCATGATTTCGTCGTTCAACACCGTGGGCAACTTCGCCGCATTCTTTCAGGTGGCTGCCGCGAGCCGACTCGACGGGTCGCGCGAACGCATCCGCATGCTGCCGTTCATGTTTCTGGGGTTCCTCGTGTCCACCTTCTCGGTGGCGCGCGCCTCGATTTCGCGGGCGTCCTGGATGCAGGGGCGCCCCGTGCAGTGGCAGAAGACGGAGCGGCATCGCGACGTGCGCAAGAAGTCGGACGGGAGCACCGGCTCCGGCTCCGGCTCCGGTACGGGCCCTGGCACCGGCCCCGGCACCAGCACGGGGGCGCGCGCATGACGCCGATCGCGGCTTTCGCCCTGCTGCTCACGGCGCTGCTCGTGTGGCTCGCCATCCCGCTGCTGCCGGCGCTGCTCGAACTGCTCTGGCCCCGCGACGCGCAGCCGCTCAACGCGGTCGGCAACGATGCTGGCAACCTGACGTATTTCGCCGAATCGTTCACGGCGCGGGCCAATCGCGAAGGGTTGCTCGGCACGATGGTGCCGCCGCGCCTGACGGATGGCTCCACGGTGCTGGCGCACTCGCAGGCGCAACCGATCGCGAAGAAGACGGTGAAGGACCTGGTCGTACTCATGGACACGGAGCCGGTGCCGGCCGGTACGGAGTTCTCGAGCGAGTGCCTGGCGCGTCTCACGCTGCGCGGTAGCGAGCGCGTGACGTATCGCGCGCTCCTCGGGCAGCGCGATGTGCTGCTCGGCGCGCGTTCGACCGTGCTGCGCTGGGTGCATGCCCGCGGTCGTCTGGAGGTCGCGGAGGGGTGTTCGCTGCTCGGCCGCGCTACCGCGGATCGCTCGATCGTGCTCGCACCGAACGTCGCCTTCGAGCGGCTCGAGAGCGACGTGGTGCGCGTGAGCGGACAGGAAGCGGTGGAGGCGCCGGTGCTGCCGACGGGCGCGTACGAAATGTTCGTGCCCCAGAAGGCCACCTCATTGGGGACGCACTACTGGCGTACCAACGAGAACTTGCTGGTGCCCGCTGGCGCGGCGCTGATCGGATCGGTGATCTCGACGGCGGCGATCGTGGTCGATCAGGGCGCGCGTGTGACCGGCTCGCTCAAGGCGCATGGCGATCTACGCATCTGCGCCGGCGCGGTGGTGGTGGGCTCGATCGCCGCACGCGGGCGCATCACCGTGGAACGCGGCGCCAAGGTGAGCGGGCCACTGATCTCCGAAACGGCGGTGGTGGTGGAGAGCGCGATCATCGGTGGCCCCGGCAAACGCACCACGATCACCGCGCCGATCATTCGACTCTATCCCGGCGCAACGGTGTACGGCGCCGTCATGGCGGGCGAGGACGGGCTGACGCTGGCGTGATGTGATCCGTTCCGAGAACAACAAAGCCCCGGGCGAGTGCCCGGGGCTTTGCCTTGAACAACCTGCAGTGGCTTACCAGCGATAGTGCGCGAAGGCCTTGTTGGCCTCGGCCATGCGATGCGTGTCTTCCTTCTTCTTGATCGCATTGCCTTCACCGCGCGAGGCGGCGAGCACTTCGGCGGCGAGCTTTTCCGGCATGCTCTTCTCGTTGCGATCGCGCGAGTACGAGATGAGCCAGCGCATGGCCAGGGCGGTGCGGCGATCCTGACGGACTTCGACCGGCACCTGGTACGTGGCACCACCAACGCGGCGGCTCTTCACTTCAACAACCGGCTTGAGGTTGTTGAGCGCCTGCTTGAAGACGGCGACGCCGGGCTGGCTCGTCTTGTTCTCGACGATATCCATGGCGCTGTAGAAGATCCCTTCGGCAGTGGACTTCTTGCCCTGGATCATCAGGTTGTTGATGAACTTCGAGACAGTCTGGCTGTCGTAGCGCGCATCAGGCAGCACGGCGCGCTTCACGGCACTCTTGCGGCGGCTCACTTCTTCTTCCCTCCGGCGGCGGCGGCGGCGCCCTTCTTGGGACGCTTGGTGCCGTACTTCGACCGGCTCTGGTTACGTCCGTTCACGCCCGAGGCGTCGAGCGTGCCGCGAACGATGTGGTAACGGACACCCGGGAGGTCCTTCACACGGCCACCGCGCACGAGCACGATGGAGTGTTCCTGGAGGTTGTGGCCTTCGCCGGGGATGTAGGCCGTGACTTCGAGCTGGTTCGTGAGACGAACACGCGCAACCTTGCGCAGCGCCGAATTCGGCTTCTTGGGCGTCGTGGTGTAGACGCGGGTGCACACGCCACGCTTGAACGGATTGCTCTTGAGCGCGGGCGCCTTGGACTTCTCCACCACGTCCTTTCGGGCGCGGCGGACCAGCTGATTGATCGTAGGCATTCGGTTGTGGTTGCCCGCGGCCCAGGGGCCGCAGGACGTTCGGACTCCGACCTCTACGTGGATCGCCTTCGAGATGCGGCTACGGAGGCGGCACGGAACGGAATCCGAAGCTTAGTCGAGGGGAGGGGGCAAGGTCAACCGCTGAGCCGCCGCTGTTCACCCACAACCCACAACCTAAAGCCCGAAACCCTGAACTGATCGGTTCTGAGTTTCGGGCTTTAGGTCATGGGTTGTGGGTGCCTTTGGGTTTGAGACGCCCCCCCGCAACCCCAACGCCCCGCCCGGGGTCTTACCCCTCTAGGAGGGGGGATTAACGGCGCCGGTTCGGCGACGTCCGCCCTTGGAGAAGCGCCCGACCGCCCCGGGTCGGGCGACTGACCCATGCCCGCACCTCGGGTGCGGCTGTATCTTCGCGATGACGGCAACCATCGGATACCACGTGAGCGATTTTCAGGACCGGCTGCAAGCAGCCCTGGGCGGCGACTACCACCTCGAGCGGGAGCTCGATGGGGCGGGCATGTCGCGGGTCTTTGTGGCGCGCGAGCGGGCCCTGCAGCGCACTGTGGTCATCAAGGTGCTGCCCCCCGACCTCGCGGCCGGCGTCAACGTCGACCGCTTCCGCCGCGAGATCCAGCTCGCGGCTCAGCTGCAGCACCCGCACATTGTACCGTTGCTCGCCGCCGGCGAGGACGACGGACTCCTGTGGTTTTCGATGCCCTTCATCGAGGGGCACTCGCTCCGTCAGGCGCTGGCCGATCGCGGTCGTCTGTCACCGCGCGATGTCGTGCGCATCCTCCACGACGTCGTCGATGCGCTCGCCTACGCGCACGCG
The DNA here is from genome assembly GCA_039809645.1 of Gemmatimonas sp. Classification (GTDB taxonomy): domain Bacteria; phylum Gemmatimonadota; class Gemmatimonadetes; order Gemmatimonadales; family Gemmatimonadaceae; genus Gemmatimonas. The sequence continues at coordinate 26,316 of JBDHVK010000004.1, read as the reverse complement.
CGTGGCATCGTGCATCGCGACATCAAGCCCGGCAACATCCTCACGCAGGGGATGCACGCGCTCGTCACCGACTTCGGCGTGGCCAAGGCGCTCTCGGAAGCGATTCCCCTGCCCCTGCACGGCGGCACCACGAGCGGGATGGCGATCGGTACGCCCGCGTACATGGCGCCCGAGCAGCTCGCCGCCGATCCGGCCGCCGATCATCGCGTCGACATCTACGCGGTCGGACTTCTCGCCTACGAGCTCCTGACGGGCAAGAGCCCCTTCAGCGGCAACTCGCCGCAGGCCACGCTGGCCGCGCAGCTCACCTATGTGCCGCCCGCACCGCACACGCTCTCGGGCGACGTGCCGCCGGCGCTCTCGGCGATCATCATGCGTTGCCTCGAGAAGCAGGCGAGCAAGCGGCATGACACCGCGGCCGCCCTGCTCGCCGATCTCGAGGCGCTCCCGCCCATGAGCGGGTCGACACCGGCGCGTCGCACCTCGGGCAGCGGTCGGACGCGACTGCTCGTGGCCGGCGCGGCGGTCCTCGCCGTCGCGGCGTGGGCGCTGACCAGCAGAATGCCGAGCGGCTCGACGCCCACCACCGGCGCCGACACGCTCGACGCGCGTGACGCGGGCCCGGGCGGCGCGCGTCAGAAGATCGCGGCGGGGCGCACGCCGACGATGCGTGACGCCGATTCGGTGCGCGTCGTATCCGAAACGATTCCGGTCTTCCGCGAAGTCGGCGACGCGCCCACGGGTGTGGCGCTTCCGCTGGTGATGACGCGCGCGGAGTCGCTTGCGATTGCCGAAGCGGTGCTCAAGCGGCAGCAGGCGCAGAAGACGGAGCAGGCAGCCGGCGCCGCGGGCGCGACCGAGACGAAGGCCGGAGGCGCGCCAGCAGTCGCCAGCACGAGCACGAAGGTCTTCGTGCACGCGACGGACGGTGCGCTGACCGAAGTGAACAGGGATCAGATCATCGCCGAGGTGTCGCGGATCTTCACCGACTCGATGGCGCGAGCGATCAAGGAAGCGCAGGCCGCACTCGCGCAGGCGCCGCGCATGGTACGCTTCGCACCGCCTGGCGCGGACCCGAGCGCGCCCATCATGCCGCCGGCGCCAGGCGCCGCGCCGTCGACGAGCACCCGGTCGTTCTCGCTCATCATGGCGCCGCCGTCTGACGGCCGGCTGCGCATCATGGTGATGCCGTTTCAGAACACGACCGGCAAGCGCGAATACACGGGCGCCACGCGCGAAGTCGCGAGCATGCTCCGCGCGTCGATACCGGCCGACAAGTTCGAAGTCGTGTCCGACTCGACGGACCGGGGCGCGCGGTCGGTGCCGGACCGCATGTCGATGGGGTGGATGATGCGCGCCGACTACATGCTGACGGGCATGATCACGACGCGGCAGGACAGCGTGGTGTACCTGACCCAGCTCATCGACGTGCGCACGGGACGCTTCTCGCGCGTCTATGAGGCGGCGGCGCCGACGTCAGATATCCGACGGGCGTTTGAGCCGAGCAAGATTCAGGTGGCCGCGTGGCTCGATACGGCGGCGACGATCGCGGCGAGGCGACGGGGCGGGCAGCCGGGGGATCGGCGGGAGGACTGAATACCACGGACACTCGGGATCACACGGAAACGGCCACGGAGACAACAGGTGTTCTCCGTGGCCGTTTCCGTGTGATCCCGAGTGTTCGTGGTGATCAGTTCCGAAATGAAAACGGCGGGGCTCAAGGCCCCGCCGAATCCATGTAGCTATCCCGGTTCGATCACTCGTCCGGCATCGTAAACGCCGATGGCTCAAACGCCGGCAACAGCGCTTCGAAGTTCGGCTCCAGCGCCTCCGGCATCGGCTCCGGCTCCGGCAGCGCCTCCGAATCCACGTCGACTTCCTGATACCGGTACATACCCGTACCCGCCGGAATCAGGTGGCCGATGATGATGTTTTCCTTCAGGCCCAGCAGGTCGTCACGCGAGCCACGGATGGCCGCGTCGGTGAGGACGCGCGTCGTCTCCTGGAAGGAGGCGGCGGACACGAACGACTGCGTGGTCAGCGAGGCCTTCGTGATGCCAAGGAGCAGCGGCTCCGCCGTTGCCGGACGGATCTTCCGCTTCTTGGCGTCTTCGTTCGTCTCGCGGAACTGCGACCGGTCGACATGCTCGCCCTCGAGGAGCTCCGTGTCACCCGAATCCGCAATGCGCACCTTCTGGAGCATCTGCTTGACGATCACGCCAATGTGCTTGTCGTTGATCTTCACGCCCTGCAGGCGATAGACCTCCTGCACTTCGTTGAGCAGGTACTCCTGCACCGCGCGCGGGCCCTTGATCCGCAGAATGTCGTGCGGATTGACCGGACCCTCGCTGATGCGGTCACCGGCGCGCACGCGGTCTCCCTCGTGCACGCGGAGGTGCTTGCCCGACGGCACCTCGTAGACCTGCTCCGGCTGCGACTCGTCCACCGTCCAGCTGCCGCCTTCGACGATGGCCGGTCGGACGAAGACCTCGCGCTTGCCGCGCTTGATCTCGCCGAAGCGCACGAAGCCGTCGATTTCGGAGATCGTCGCCGGATCCTTCGGACGACGGGCTTCGAAGAGCTCGGCAACACGCGGCAGACCGCCGGTGATGTCGCGCGTCTTGTAGGCTTCGCGGCTGATCTTGGCCAGAATCGTACCGGCCTTGAGTTCCGAGCCGTCCTCGATCGTGATCACGGCACCGACCGGGAGGATGAAGTCGCGCACGCGCTTCTCCTTGCCGCCCTTGCTCTGCCAGATCTCGATGTGCGGGTGGAGCTTCTTCTCGCGGTCTTCGATGACGACGCGCTGACGGAGACCCGTGAGTTCGTCGAGCTCCTCGGACAGCGACTCGTCTTCCACAAGATCCACGAAGCGCACCGTACCCTCGACGTCCGCGATGATCGGATTCGAGTACGGGTCCCACGTGAATACCGTGTCGTCCTTCTTGACCGACTGACCGTCTTCGACCATCAGGTACGCGCCAAGCGGCACCTGCAGGCGGGCTTCGATCGACGCGTTCTTGTCGGCCGACGCCTTGATGATCAGTTCGCCTTCGTACGACGTGACGACCTTCTGGCCATCCGGGTTGAGGACCGTCACGAGACGATCGCCGAACTCGATGACACCGGCCTTCTTCGTCTTGCGCGCCGTCTGTTCGGCGATACGCGCGGCGGTACCACCGACGTGGAAGGTGCGGAGCGTCAGCTGCGTACCCGGCTCACCGATGGACTGCGCGGCGATGATGCCCACCGCTTCGCCCAGGTCGACCATCGCCATCGTGGCGAGGTTGCGGCCGTAGCACATGCGGCAGAGGCCACGCTTCGCTTCGCAGGTGAGGACCGAGCGGATCTTCACCGTCTCGATGCCCGCATCTTCGATGCTCTGCGCCATCTCTTCCGAGATGAGCGTGCCCGCTTCGACGAGCAGACGCGGCCGGCCGGCCTCATCACGCTCCATCGGGTCGAACACATCATCGGCGGCCACGTTGCCGACGAGGCGCTCGGCGAGCGGCTCGATCACATCTTCGCCTTCCTTGAGCGCCGACGTGTCGAGGCCGAGGATCGTGCCGCAATCCTCCTCGGTGATCGTCATGTCCTGCGCGACGTCGACGAGTCGACGCGTGAGGTAGCCGGCGTCGGCCGTCTTGAGCGCCGTGTCCGCCAGACCCTTACGGGCGCCGTGCGTCGACGAGAAGTACTCGAGAACGGAGAGGCCTTCGCGGAAGTTCGACTTGATGGGGTTTTCGATGATTTCACCGATACCACCGGTGAGCTTCTTCTGCGGCTTCGCCATGAGGCCGCGCATACCCGCCAGCTGGCGGATCTGGTCGCGGCTACCACGGGAACCGGAGTCGAACATCATGAACACCGGGTTGAACCCACCCTGCGACTCACGCATGGTCTTGATCATGGCGTCCGCGATGTCCGTATTCGCGTGCGTCCACGTGTCGATGACCTTGTTGTAGCGTTCGCCGTTCGTGATGTTGCCCGTCGCGTAGGCGCGCTGGAAGCGCTCGACGCGCTCCGACGCTTCCTGCAGCAACGTCTGCTTGTCCTTCGGAATGTGCAGGTCTTCGATGCCGATCGAGACGCCACCGCGCGTCGCGTTGCGGAAACCGAATTCCTTGAGGCGATCGAGCATGGCCACCGTTTCGGCCAGCCCCGCCGTGCGGTAGCTCGAGAACACGAGCTCGCCCAGCGCCTTCTTCTTCATGTCCTTGTTGAGGAACGGCATGTCCTTCGGGACAATGCCGTTGAACAACACACGGCCGCAGGTCGTGCCGATCCACTCCTTGCCGCTCTCGGTCTCGACGAGCCAGCGGATGGGCGTCTGCAGATTCGCGCGATCGTTGACGAGCGCCATTTCCACTTCGGCGATGCTCGAGAACGACGGCAGCGAATTCACGAACGCGGCATCGGCGATCTTGCGATCGAAATCGGCCGACGGCGCCTTGGTGGCGACGTAGCAGCCAAGCACGATGTCCTGCGACGGCTCCGCCACCGGGCGGCCGTCGGACGGCTTGAGAATGTTGTTCGAGGAGAGCATGAGCACGCGCGCCTCGATCTGGGCTTCGAACGAGAGCGGCACGTGCACGGCCATCTGGTCACCGTCGAAGTCGGCGTTGAATGCCGTCGTGACGAGCGGATGGATACGAATGGCCTTGCCTTCCACGAGGACCGGCTCGAACGCCTGGATACCCAGACGGTGAAGCGTCGGCGCGCGGTTGAGCAGCACCGGGTGGTCCTTGATGATCCCTTCGAGCACCTCGTAGACCATCGCGTTTTCACGCTCGACGATCTTCTTGGCGCGCTTCACCGTCTCGGCTTCACCGCTCTCGACGAGCTTGTGAATGATGAACGGCTTGAAGAGCTCCAGCGCCATGGCCTTCGGCAGGCCGCACTGGTGCAGCTTGAGCTCGGGACCCACGACGATGACCGAACGGCCCGAGTAGTCCACACGCTTGCCGAGCAGGTTCTGACGGAACCGGCCCTGCTTGCCCTTGAGCATGTCGGACAGCGACTTGAGCGGACGCTTGCCGCGGCCACGAATGGCCTTGGAGCGACGGCCGTTGTCGAACAGCGCGTCCACCGCTTCCTGCAGCATGCGCTTTTCGTTGCGCAGGATGACTTCCGGCGCACGATGCGAGATGAGCTTCTGGAGGCGGTTGTTGCGGTTGATGACGCGGCGATACAGGTCGTTGAGGTCCGACGTCGCGAAGCGACCGCCATCGAGCGGCACGAGCGGACGCAGGTCCGGCGGAATCACCGGAATGACGTCCAGGATCATCCACTCCGGACGATTGCGGATCTCACCGCCTTCACCCGACGTACGGAACGCGTCGACGATCTTGAGGCGCTTGAGCATCTGCTTCTTGCGATGCTGCGACGTCTCCCCGACCACGCTGCCGCGCAGCTCCTCGGCCGTCTTGTCGACGTCGAGTCGCTTGAGCAGCTCACGCACGGCCGGCGCGCCGATGTCACACTGGAACGCCGTGTCGCCTTCGGCCTTGGCCTTCTGGCGAAGCGTCAGGTATTCGTCTTCGTCGAGCAGCTGGCGCTCACGCACCTCCTGGCTGCCCGGGTCGATGACGATGTAGTTGCTGTAGTAGATGACCTTCTCGAGGTCACGGAGCGTGACGTCGAGCAGGTTGCCCATCGGGCTCGGCAGGGTCTTGAAGAACCAGATGTGCGCGACCGGCACGGCCAGTTCGATATGGCCCATGCGCTCGCGACGCACCTTGCTCAGCGTGACTTCCACGCCGCACCGATCGCAGATCACACCGCGATAGCGGATGCGCTTGTACTTGCCGCAATGGCATTCCCAGTCCTTGACGGGACCGAAGATGCGCTCGCAGAACAGGCCGTCCTTCTCCGGCTTGAAGGAGCGGTAGTTGATGGTTTCCGGCTTGGTCACCTCGCCCCACGACCACCAGGTGCGCAGGCCGGCCATCTCCAGCCGCTCGCGCTCCTTGGGGTCCTTGGGGCCGCGGATTTCCTCAGGTGAGGCAATCCGGACCGACATGAAATCGAACGCGGACGCGCGGGCCTCGCGCGAGCTGCGGAAATCGATCATCGCTTACTCCTCCCCGCCGTTGCTGTTGCCGCCGGCATCGATCAGCTCGACACCGGTGCCGTCGCTCGCCCCAAGGGTGACCTTGATGCCGAGCGCCTGCAGTTCCTTCACGAGCACGTTGAACGACTCCGGGATGCCCGGTTCGGGCAGGTTCTGACCCTTCACGATGGCTTCGTAGACGCGGCTGCGGCCGTTCACGTCGTCCGACTTCACCGTCAGGATTTCCTGCAGCGTGTGCGCCGCGCCGTACGCCTCCAGCGCCCACACTTCCATTTCGCCGAAGCGCTGACCGCCGAACTGCGCCTTGCCCGCGAGCGGCTGCTGCGTGACGAGGGAGTAGGGGCCAATGGAGCGCGCGTGGATCTTGTCGTCGACGAGGTGCGACAGCTTGAGCATGTAGATCTCGCCCACCGTGACCGGCGACGTGAAGTACTCGCCCGTACGACCGTCGCGCAGCTTCGCCTTGCCCGTGGGCGTGAGCCCGGCGAGACGAATCAGTTCGGCGGCCGCCGCATCGGTATCGGCCTCCTTGCCACCCGCGAGCATCGCCGCGAGCGCCGGAAGTCCCTTCTTCTGCAGCGCCGCGACCGGCGACGCCTGCGCCTCACCCTCGAGCACTTCGATCGCCTTCGCCGCATCGCCCGGGAGTTCGTCACCCGTGCGATGAATCGCGATGGTCGCCTGCACCGCATCCAGTTCACGCTGCGCCAACGTGCGCGCGGCCTGCGTGAGGAAATCCTTCGCGCGGTTGTAGAGCCCCTTGGTCTCGGCCGACATCGCCTTGCCACCAAGGTCGTTGAGGTTCGCGTCCATCAGCAGCTCGACCTTGTCCGGCAGGCGGCGGTCGGGCTTGATGTCGGCGAGCAGCGCCTTCACTTCCGCCGGCGTGGCGTCGTTCGCCGCGTCACCGAGCATCAGCGTTTCGCGCGCCCAGCGCAGACCGGCGAGCTTCATCAGCAGGCCGATTTCGCGCTCGTTCGCCCCTTCGAACACCGGCGTCTTGGCGTAGAAGTTGAGCAGCTTCGCGGCCCACCCGAGGTGGGTCTCGAGGATCTGCCCAACGTTCATGCGCGACGGCACACCGAGCGGGTTGAGCACGATGTCCACCGGACGGCCGTTCGGAAGGAACGGCATGTCTTCCTCGGGGACGATACGCGCCACGATACCCTTGTTGCCGTGACGGCCGGCCATCTTGTCGCCGACCGAGATCTTGCGCTTCTCGGCCAGGTACACCTTCACGAGCTGGATCACGCCCGGCGGGAGCTCGTCGGGCTGCAGGATGCGGTCGATGCGCTCTTCCGCGCGCTCCTCGATCCGGCTCTTCTCTTCGTTCGACGCGTCGATGATCTCGCGGACGCGATCGTTGGCCTTCTTGTTCTCGACGCGGAACGTCTTGAGATCGAGCGTCGCGAAGCGCAGCCCTTCCAGGATTTCCTTGGAGAGCTTCGTGCCCGCCGGAATGGCCTCTTCGACCGTGCCGGCCTTGAGCGCGAGCGCAACCGTTTCGCCCTCGAGGAGCGTGGCGAGTTCGGCATCACGCACTTCGTTGACGCGGATCTTTTCCTCGCCCTCGAGACGGCGCACTTCACCGATGCGCTCGCCGCGATCCTTTTCGACGACCTGATCTTCGACGCGCGAGAAGATCTTCACGTCGATGACCGTGCCTTCCATGCCGGGCGGCACCTTGAGCGAGCTGTCCTTCACGTCCTTCGCCTTTTCACCGAAGATGGCCGTGAGGAGCTTTTCTTCCGGCGAGAGCTCGGTCTCACCCTTCGGCGTGATCTTGCCGACCAGGATGTCACCCGGCTTCACCTGCGCGCCGATACGCACGATGCCACGCTCGTCGAGGTCGACCAGCGACTCTTCGGCGACGTTCGGAATTTCGCGCGTGATTTCTTCCTGCCCGCGCTTCGTGTCGCGGACGTGCAGTTCCAGCTCCTGGATGTGAATCGACGAGAACACGTCGAACTTCACCAGGCGCTCGGAGAGCACGATGGCGTCTTCGAAGTTGTGGCCGTACCAGGGCATGAAGGCCACGGTGACGTTGCGGCCCAGCGCGAGCTGGCCCATTTCCGTCGCCGCACCGTCCGCGAGCACCTCACCCTTCGCCACCCGCTGGCCCATGCGGACGAGCGGACGCTGGTTGATGGCGGTGTCCTGATTGGTACGCCAGTACTTCTTGAGCTTGTAGCGATCGAGCTGGCCCAGGCGGGCGAGCGGACGATCCGACGACACGTTGCCTTCGATCAGCCCCGCGTCGACGATCACCTCGTCGGCCGTCACGTTGGTGACGATACCGGCGCGGCGGGCGATGATGACGGCCCCCGAGTCCACGGCCACGGTCGCTTCCAGACCGGTGCCGACGAGCGGCGTTGCCGGGTTGAGGAGCGGCACCGCCTGACGCTGCATGTTCGAGCCCATGAGGGCGCGGTTGGCGTCGTCATGCTCGAGGAACGGAATGAGCGCCGCGGCGATGGAGACGAGCTGCTCCGGCGCCACGTCCATGTAGTCGATGTTCTCGGGCGGCTCGAGCGGCAGGTCGCCGCGCTTGCGTGAGAGCACGAAGCTTTCGACGAACGTGCCATCGGGGTTGAGCTTCGCGTTGGCCTGCGCGATGATCGCGTCTTCCTCGCGATTCGCGTCGAGCCACACGATTTCGCCCGTCACCCGGCCTTCCTTCACGATGCGGTACGGGGTCTCGATGAAGCCGAGATCGTTCACGCGGGCGAAGCAGGCGAGCGACGTGATCAGGCCGATGTTCGGACCTTCCGGCGTCTCGATGGGGCACATGCGGCCGTACTGCGAGTAGTGCACGTCACGGACTTCGAAGCCGGCGCGCTCACGGGTGAGGCCGCCCGGACCGAGCGCCGAGAGCCGGCGCTTGTGCGTCAGTTCGGCGAGCGGGTTCGTCTGGTCCATGAACTGCGACAGCTGCGACGAGCCGAAGAACGCCTGGATGACCGCCGACACCGTACGGGCATTGACGAGGTCGTCGAGGGAGATCTTCTCCGGATCGGTGTTGATCGACATGCGCTCCTTGACCAGACGCGCCATGCGCGAGAGGCCGACGGAGAACTGGTTCGCGATCAGTTCACCGACCGAGCGGATGCGGCGGTTGCCGAGCTGGTCGATGTCATCCACATCGCCGCGGCCTTCATGCAGTTCGACGAGCTGGCGCATGATCTCCACGAAGTCTTCCTTCGTGAGGACCGTGGTGCTCATCGGCGTGTTGAGGCGCAGACGCTGGTTGATCTTGTAGCGACCGACGCGACCGAGGTCGTAGCGCTTCGGCGAGAAGAACAGCCGCTCGAGCGCCTGCTTGGCCGTTTCGCGATTCGGCGCGTCGCCCGGACGGAGCAGCGCGTAGATCTGCTTGAGCGCCTCTTCCTCGTGCTTCGTGGGATCCTTGGCGAGCGTGTTCTTGATCAGCGTCGACTCGGCGCGGCCGGAAGCGACGAACACCGTGACCTTGGTCTGATCGGCCTTGCGGATCTTCTTGATGACCGCATCGGTGAGCGTCGTATCCTTCTCGGCAATCACTTCGCCGGTGTCGTGGTCGACGACGTCCTTGGCGAGGGTGCGGCGCACTTCGCGTTCGCCGCGATCGATCGCGTCCTGTTCGTCGCGGAGGTCGATCTGCGTGTACGACGCGAAGACCTTGACCGCCGTGACGCCCTGGCGCACGAGGCGGTTGAGCACCTCCTCGGTGAGCTCATCGCCCTCGCGCACGAGCAGCGCGGCCTCGGAGCGCTCGCGCTCGGCCTTGGCCTTCTTGGTCTTGGGCTTCGGGGCGTCGGCCGCGGTGATCTCGCCTTCGAGCGTGATGTCTTCGGCGATGATGGCGCCGAGCACTTCACGCTGGTCGTTGCGCGTTTCGCGCTTCTTGGTGAGGTCGAGGTCGCGTTCGGCGAAGAACAGGCGGAGAATGTCGCGATTCTCGCCGTAGCCGAAGGCGCGCAGCAGGGCCGTCGCCGGGAACTTCTTCTTCTTGTCGATGTGGACGTAGATCACATCGTGGATGTCCACGGTGAACTCGACCCACGACCCGCGGAAGGGAATGATGCGGGACGACAGGAGTCGCTGGCCGTTCGGGTGCGTGCTCTCTTCGAACACGACGCCGGGCGAGCGATGCAACTGGGAGACAATGACGCGTTCGGCGCCATTGATGACGAAGGTGCCGAGCTCGGTGAGGAGCGGCAATTCGCCGAGATAGACTTCCTTTTCGATGATGTTCCGGGGACGCTTGCCGTCGCCGGTATCCTCGAAAATGACGAGCTGGAGGGTGGCCTTGAGCGGGGCCGAGTACGTCATGTCGCGCTCGATGCATTCGGCGACGGAGTACTTGGGCTCGCCCAGCGAGTACCGCACGAATTCCAGCGAGAAGTTCTCGTGGACATCCGTGATCGGGAACAGGTCCTTGAAGACGCGCTCGAGGCCGACGTCCTCGCGCTCCTGCTGCGCGGCATCCAGTTGCAGCAGCGACTCAAAGGCGCGCGTCTGGATGTCCAGCAGGTGGGGCATGTCCATGCCCGTCTCGAGCTTCGCGAACGAGATCTGGTTCATCATATCCTTAAGGGGCTCACCCTCTGGCGGGGTGCGCGGATCCCGGGCGGCGGCGACGCGGCCGACCGGGGGCGCAAAGCGCTCCGTCCCCGACGGTCACGGCCATGTTTTCATGACCTTGACCCCCGGGGAGGAGCGTTCCAACGACGGAACTACAGAGTGTCGACGTAGAGCTTGGCCTATGGCCGGGCTTTACTTGACTTCGACGCCAGCGCCTTCGGCCTCGAGCTTGGCCTTGATCTGCGCGGCTTCGTCCTTCGACACGTTTTCCTTCAGCGTCTTCGGGGCGCCGTCGACCAGGTCCTTCGCTTCCTTGAGGCCCAGGCCGGTGAGCTCGCGCACCACCTTGATGACCTGGATCTTCTTGGCACCGGCCTCCTTGAGGATGACCGTGAACTCGGTCTGCTCTTCGGCCGCAGCCGCCGGGGCCGCCGCGCCACCGCCGCCGCCCGCCGCAACCGCGGCGATCGTGACGTTGAACTTCGTCTTGAATTCTTCGATGAGCTCGGACAGCTCGATGACGCTCATCGCGCCGATCGCGTCGAGGATCTCGCTCTTAGTAGCCATGGTGTAAATCTCTCCGTGTGTCTCCCCCAGGGAGCCTGGGGCGTGTAATCAGGGTAGCCTTTCGGCGAACGCCTGGGGATCTCAGTTGGAGCCTTCGAGCTGCGCCTTACGGGCGTCGAGGGCGAGGGCGAACATCATCGGGATGCTGTTCAGGTACCCGGCGAACATCGAGAGGGCCTCCTCACGCGTCGGGAGCGAGGCCAGCTTCTTGACCATCGCCTCGTCGATCGCGTTGCCCTCGTAGACGCCGCCCTTCACGGTGGGCTTCTGGTCGTTCTCCTTCGCGAAGTCGGAGAGGACCTTGGCCGCCGTGATGGCATCCTTCGCCACCACCACCCCCGTGGGGCCCTTCAGACGCTGGGACACCAGACCGCTTTCGTTCACGGCACGGAGCGCCAGCGTGTTCTTGATCACGACGTACTCCACGCCCGCCTTGCGGAACCGGCGGCGGAGGTCCGTCATGCGCTTCACGTTCAAGCCCGTGAAGTCGGTGTAGTAGAGCGCCGTGGCGCCCTGCATCGACGCCTTGAGGCTGTCGACCAACACCTGCTTGTCGCTCTTCTTCGCCTTTGGCTTTGCTTTCATGGTGACGTCTCCCTCTTACCGGAACGGCGTGGTGTCGATGGTGACGCCAGGACCCATGGAGCTCGAGATCGCGACGTTGCGGATGTACACGCCCTTGGCCGCAGCGGGCTTGGCGCGGACGATGGTATCCATCAGCGCGGAGAAGTTGGTCTCGAGCTGATCGGGCGTGAACGAGATCTTGCCGATCGGGGCATGCACGTTGCCGCCCTTGTCGACGCGGAACTCGATCTTGCCGCCCTTCGACTCCTTGACCGCCTTCGCCACGTCGAACGTGACGGTGCCGGCCTTCGGATTCGGCATGAGGCCACGGGGACCGAGGACGCGGCCGAGCTGGCCGATCTGTCCCATCTGGTCCGGCGTCGCGATCATGACGTCGAAATCGAGCCAGCCTTCCTTGATCTTCGCGAGGTACTCGGTGCCGACAAAATCGGCGCCCGCGTCCTGCGCTTCCTGCACCTTGCCACCCGCGGCGATGACGAGCACGCGCATCGTCTTACCCGTGCCAGCCGGGAGGACGACGGTGCCACGCACCACCTGATCGGCATGCCGGGGATCGACCCCGAGACGGATCGCCACTTCGACAGTTTCGTCGAACTTCGCGAAGCTCATCTGCTTCACGAGGGAGATCGCCTGCTTGGCCTCATACGGCTTGCCGAGTTCGCGACGCTCACTCGCGGCGCGGTACTTCTTCCCGTGCGTATGCATGAGGCTCAATCCTTCACCGTGATGCCCATGGAGCGGGCCGCGCCGGCGATCATCGCCACCGCGCTCTCCATGCTGTCACAGTTCAGGTCGGGCATCTTGAGCGTCGCAATCTTCTCGAGTTGCGCGCGCGTGATGGCACCCACCTTGACTTTGTTCGGCTGACCCGAGCCCTTCTCCACGCCGAGCTCCTTCTTGATCAATTCCGCCGCGGGCGGCGTCTTGAGAATGAAGGTGAACGACTTGTCCGCGTAGATCGTGACCTCGACGGGGATGATCATATCCCCGCCCTGCGTGCGAGCGTTGAACTCCTTGCAGAACCCCATGATGTTGATACCCTGGGGACCGAGGGCCGTACCTACCGGGGGCGCCGGGTTCGCCTTGCCTGCAGGAATCTGCAGCTTGACGAATCCAGTGACCTTCTTGGCCATGCGACTTCCTCATCGCGAGTTACCCACGCGGACGGTCCACGTGGGGGCTTGCTACCACTTTGTTTTGCGTCGAGTGGTGGCGACGTCCTCCGAGAGATCTGGCGATCTCTCCACCTTCAACTGATCAGTCCTGCGTTCCGGGTTCTTGGTCATGGGTCGTGGGTCAACCCACAACCCACCACCTAAAACCCGAAACCCACGACTGATCGGTTCAGTACCCTCTCAGCTGCAGGTAGTCCAGCTCCACACTCGTCGGTCGCCCGAAGAGCGAAACGGAGACTCGCACCTTGCCCTTGTCGGGCAGCACTTCTTCGACCGTACCGTTGAAGTCGGCGAACGGACCTTCGGTGATGGCCACCGCCTGCCCCACGAGGAACGGAATCTCCTCGCGCACCGGGGCTTCCTCGGCGAGATCCGCCTGACCGAGCAATCGACGCACTTCGTCGTCGCGCAGCGGCATCGGATCCCGATCTTTCCCCACGAACTTGATCACGCCCTGGATCGCGCTGATTTCATGCAGCGTGTCCTGGCTGGCGACCATTTCGACGATCACGTAGCCGGGAAACTTCTTGCGCTCGACCGTGACCTTCTTGCCGTTCTTGATCTCCACGACCTCTTCCGTGGGCACGATGGCCTGACGGATGAGCCGGTCCTCGGGCGCCACCGGATCCGCGTCGATCTTACGCTGGATCAGGCGCTGCACCTTGTTCTCGTGGCCGGACGTGGTTTGGATCGCGTACCAGCGATGTTCGAGCATCGACAGCGTCATGAGCGAGTCAGCGGGTCAGGGGGGATCAGCGACCGAGGAGCATGGACGGCAGTCGCACCAGCAGCGCCTGCAATCCCACGTCCACCAAGCCAATCACGGCCCCGAGCAGCAGCACGAAGATGATGATCTGAATCGTCGCCTGCTGCAGCTGCGGGCGATCGGGCCAGGTCACCTTCTTCATCTCGGCGATCACGTCATGATAGAACGTGACGAGCCGAGTGCCGAGCCCCGGACGGGATACCTCGACGGGAGCGGTCATGACTACTTCGTTTCCTTGTGCGTCTGATGCTTGTTGCAGCGCGGGCAGTACTTCTTCCACTCGACGCGCTCGGGATGCAGACGCTTGTTCTTCATCACGAAGTAATTGCGGTTCTTACACTCGGTGCACCCGAGGATGATCTTCTCGCGCGGCATGATTCCGGCTCCAGCTCGTAGCTGACTATAAACCTGCGTCGACCAGCGATAATGCAGCGGCACCAATGACACGGATGCGCTGCCACATGAGGACACCCCGCCCGGCGAGGCCGGAAGGGGTGAGCCTTGCAACGTAGCGGAGCCGGACGCCACCCGCAAGTCACGGGCCCGTCGTATCCACACCGGCCGAGTCGGCCACGCAAGTCGCGCCGGCATGGGCAGTTAGTCCGCCCCGTCCGACGCCGAACGCGCCCCGAATGTTCCCGCAAGCCGGGTCACGATTTGTACGGCTGAGCCTGCCATTTCCCGGGACAAAACGTATCCTGGACCATGCCCGCGACCCTCCATATCCGTGCGGCGACTCCCGCCGATGCCCCCGCTGTCGCCGCCATCTACAACGAGGGCATTGCCGGCCGCGGCGCCACCTTTGAAACGGCCCCCCGGTCCGAAGGGGATATCCTCGCCTGGTTCACCGCCCCGACCGCCCGCCTCCCCGACGGCCGCCCAATCCATCATCCATTCCTGGTCGCAGAAAATCGCGACGAGCAACTGCTTGGATGGATCCGGGCCTCCGCCTACCGCCCCCGAAGCTGCTACGCCGGCATCGGCGACTTCTCGGTTTACGTCGCCGCCGAGTCGCGCGGCCAACGGGTCGGCGACACCCTGATGGCCGCGTTCCTCCCGGCCTGTCAGCAGGCCGGCCTCTGGAAAGTGCTTTCGCGCATCTTTCCCGAGAACACCGCCTCGCTGGCGCTCTGCGCCCGCCACGGCTTCCGCGTCGTCGGAACCTATGAGCGGCACGCCCGGCTCGATGGCGTCTGGCGCGATGTGGTGATCGTGGAGCGGCTGACCGCATCGTGAGCCGCCGGCTCGAGCCCGAGCCCGTCCCGCGGCGGCCGCCGGGCGGCGGTCCTAGCCCTCGAGCCCCAGCCAGCGTTCCAGCGCCTCGCGCCGCGTTCGACTCACGCGGAGCCGGCCACCGCCCTTGAGCAACACCTCGCCGTCCCCGCCGGCGCCGCGCCGTAACCCCTCGACCAGCGCCAGGCGCACGATCACCGAACGATGAATGCGCATGAAGCGGGCGGGATCGAGCCGCTCCTCGAGCACCTGCATCGCCTCCCGCACCAGGTGACGGCGACCCTGCACGACCAGCTCCGCGTACGGACCACTCGCCAGGATGTAATCGATATCGCCCACCGGAATGGGGCGGATGGTCCCCTGGACCTCAACCGGAATCCGTTCGAGATACGGCGATCGCGAATCACTGGCCACCGGTGACGACTCCGCTGGCGCCGGCTCGGCCGACGTCGCCGCGGCGCCCGGTGTTGGCGCGACCGGTGGGGACCCGCCCTCTCCGGCACCGAGCACGCGCAGCAGCTGCGCCCGCATCTGCTCGAGACCGCCCAGCGCGATCGTCCGCCGCGCCCGCTGGAGCGCCTGTGCAAATCGCTCGTCGTCGAACGGCTTGACGAGATAGTCGAGCGCGGCCACCTGGAACGCGTCCACGGCATACTGATCGTACGCCGTCACGAAGATCGTCACGGGCATCGCCGGCGCGCCGATCGCGCGAACGACGTCGATCCCCGAACACCCGGGCATGCGGACATCGAGGAACACGAGATCAGGACGCAGGGCGCGGATCTGCGCAATGGCGTCATCTCCATCGCTTGCTTCCCCCACGATCTCCACATCCGGCTGCTCCGCCAGCAAGTCGCGCAAGCGCAGCCGGTTGAAGGCCTCGTCATCCACCAGCAGCACACGCAGCGGCGTCATGCGCGCACCGCCGCCGGCAAATGCACCTGCGCCTCGGTCCGATCGCCGACGCGCGCCAGCTGCAGCGACGCGCGATCGCCGTAGAGCTGCCGCAGCCGGGCGCGCGTATTGCCCAGCCCGATGCCCTCGCGACTCCCGAGCGGAGCCGCGGGCACCCCGTTGTCCTGCACAAGAAGCCGCACACCGTCGGGCTCACGCGTGACCTGCACGCGCAGCTCAGCGGCCCCGCGAAGGGGTTCGAGGCCGTGACGCATGGCATTCTCCACGAGCGGCTGGAGCAGGAAGCTGGGCACCGGCGTGTCGAGGACGGAGGGATCGACCTCCTGCACCACCGAGAGACGATCGCCAAAGCGCATCTGCATGATCTCGAGATACGCGCCGAGCAGCGCGAGCTCCTGACGCAGCGGAATCTCCGGCGTGCCGCCGGTATCGAGACTGGCGCGCAACAGCTCACTCAGTCGCGCAATCATGCGCCGCACACCCTTGGGATCCCGCTCGACCAGCGAGGAGATGAGATTGAGGGTGTTGAACAGGAAGTGGGGATCGACCTGCTGCCGCAGCGTCGCGAGCGTGGCGCGTGCGAGCTCGGCTTCGAGTCGCACCGCACGCTGTTCGCGCCAGCGTGATTGCAGCGAGTAGGCACGGGCGAGCGCGGCAGCGATCACGGCGCCATACAGCACCGCGTTGTTGGTGAAGGCAAACCAGATTGGCGGCCCGCCACCGCCCCGGCGCGGCGGAAAGAACGCGCTGCGCAACCCCGTACCCATCGCGGCCATGGCGGCGGCCACCAGGGCGCCGAGCGCCAGGAGTTGCAGGGCGCGCACGATGTCGGCCGACGTGGAGGCCCGCGCCGGATCAGCGGCGTCGAGGCTGCCATCGCGCGCCGCGTCATGAACGGTGTGGCGCGCCACCAGGTCGAAGAGGAACGGCGTGATCACCGCCCACGCGGCCGCCTCGACCAGCGCGATGAACAGGATGGTGGCGTCGGAAACGCCGTCCGGGCCGGCACGACCGCCAAAGATGCGGTTGGCGACGGTGACCAACCCATAGAGCAGCCAGAAGCCCGCGATCAGCAGGCGTTCGCGGCGCGATACGCCCACCAGCAGCACGGAGTGCGTGCCGGTCACCGAGCGCGCGGTGCGAAGCGGCGTTGGGGTCATGGTTCAGCATACCCCGCCAGGCGGCAGGCGGCCAGCGTGATGTCTCGAGCGTCAGCGCCCGCGGCATGAACCGTTCGTGCCGTCGATTGAACGGTTCGATACAGCGGGCGGCGGTTCGTGACACGGCGCCAAACATCGCGCACGGCCCGCGTCTACCAGCATGCAGGAGCACGCATCACCACGCGGCTGGCGCGCCCGTCGCACCGCCGCCCAACGCACCGACTCATGACGAGACTGACCACGATCACCACCGCGACGCTGCTGCTCGCCGCTGCCGGTGGCGCCGGATTCTGGAGCCTGAAATCGAAGGGCAGCGACACGCCGACCTGGCGATTCGCGACGGTTGACGCGGGATCCCTGCGCGCGACGGTCTCCGCGACCGGGGCGCTGAGCGCCGTGAAGACCGTCGAAGTGGGCACACAGGTCTCGGGACAGATCGCCGAACTGCGCGCCGACTTCAATGATCACGTGAAGAAGGGGCAGCTGCTGGCGCGCATCGATCCGAAGCTGCTGCAGCAGGCCGTGCAGGATGCCGAAGCCGGCGTGGCGCGCGCCGACGCGTCGCTGGCGCAGGCGCAGGAGGAGTTCGACCGCACCAAGGCGCTGCATGACGAGAAGATCGTGACCGAGACGGAATACAACACCGCCCGCACGACGCTCGCCCTCGCCAAGACGAGTCTGACCTCCGCGCGTATCGCACTCGAGCGGGCGCGGCAGAATCTCTCGTACACGAACATCTATGCGCCGATCGACGGCGTGGTGATCGAACGCGACATCGACCTGGGGCAGACGGTTGCCGCCAGCCTGTCGGCGCCCAAGCTGTTCGTCATCGCGAACGATCTCTCGCAGATGCGGATTCTGGCTTCGGTCGACGAAACCGACATCGGCACCATCAAGGAAGGACAGCCGGCGCTGTTCACGGTGCAGTCGTTTGCGAACCGCAACTTCCGCGGGACGGTGGATCAGGTGCGCCTCGCATCGACGACCTCGAACAACGTGGTGAGCTACACGGTGGTGGTGAACGTCGACAATCCGGACGGCGCACTGCTTCCCGGCATGACGGCCACGGTGCAATTCGTGACCGGTGAAGCCACCGACGCGCTGATCGTGCCGAACACCGCGCTGCGCTTCCGGCCGCCGATGACCGCGGCCGACAGTGCCGCGCGCGCGGCGCAGATGGCGAGTGGCGGCGGCACGGGTGGTCCGCCGGCCGCGGGCAGTGGTGGCGCGGCGGGCGGCCCCGGTGGTCCGCGGGTGGTGGCTTCGGCGGCTTCGGCGGCGTCGCGCGGCCCGCGGGTGGCAGCGTCTCGCGTGGCGGGTTTGGGGTGCTGTACACCCTGCAGGGCGACAGCCTCGTGCGCCATCGCGTGAAGCTCGGGATCACCGACGGCAGCCGTACCGTGGTCACGGGTGAGGGGATCACGAAGGGTATGCAGATCGTCATCGGCAGTGGCACGGGTGGGGCGACGGCGGCGGCCACGAGTGCGACCGCCAGTCCCTTCCAGCAGCAGCCACGTGCGGCCGGACGCGGCGGTCCGCCGACTCCGTTCTGAGGAGGCATCATGACCAGCATCTCCGCCGGCGGCACGCCGGTCATCGAAGTGCATGACCTGACGAAGCGCTATCAGATGGGCGCCACCGAGGTCATGGCCCTGCGCCATGTGAGCCTGACCATCAGGGCCGGTGAGTTCATCGCCGTGATGGGCACCTCCGGCTCGGGCAAGTCGACGCTCATGAACATCCTGGGCTGTCTCGATACGCCCACCAGTGGGTCCTATCGGCTGGACGGAGTGCAGGTGGACGGACTGTCGCGCAACGCGCTGGCCGATCTGCGCAACCACAAGCTCGGCTTCGTCTTTCAGGGCTTCAACCTGCTGTCGCGCACCAGCGCGATCGACAACGTGGAGTTGCCGCTGCTGTACGACCGGCTGGGCCGACATCGCGACACGAAGGCGCTGGCCACGGCCGCGTTGCAGCGCGTGGGGCTCGGCGAGCGGCTGGACCACCATCCGAGTGAGCTGTCGGGTGGACAGCAGCAGCGCGTGGCGATCGCCCGTGGCCTGGTCACCAGTCCCACGCTGCTCCTCGCCGACGAGCCCACGGGCAACCTCGACACGCGCACGACACTCGACGTGATGGCGCTGTTCCAGGCCCTCAATGCCCAGGGGATCACCATCGTGCTGGTGACCCACGAACCGGAAGTCAGCCAATACGCGACGCGCATCGTGGAGATGCGTGATGGTCGCGTGCGCCGCGACGAACCGGTGGTGAACCGCCGCGATGCCGCGGCCGATCTGGCCGCGTACGACGCCGAGGAGGTGGCCGCATGAAACCGCTCGTCCTGCTGCGCATGGCCGTGCAGGCCATCGTGAAGAACAAGATGCGCACGGTGCTCACGATGCTCGGCATCGTGATCGGCGTGGCCGCGGTCATCGTGATGGTGGCGATCGGCACCGGCGCCCAGGGGCAGATCGAGTCGCAGATCGCCACCCTCGGCACGAACCTCATTGTCGTGACGCCGGGCACCACGCAGGCGGGCGGCTCGAACCAGGGCGCCCAGACGTTCAATCGGCTCACCATCGACGACGTCGACAAGATCCGACGTGAATCGACGCTGCTCGCGGCCGTGAGCCCGGTGGTGCAGACGCGCACCCAGGTCGTTGCCTCCACGGGCAACTGGCGGACGGAAGTGAACGGCGTGTCCACGGGATTCTTTGCCATTCGCAACTGGCCCGTCGAAAGCGGTGCGCTCTTCACCGATGACGATGTGCAGGGCAAGCGCACGGTCGTGCTGCTTGGCAAGACCATCGCCGATGCCCTCTTTCCCAACGGAGACGCGGTCGGCGCGCGTGTCCGTCTCGGACGCACGCCGTTCACGGTGGTTGGGGTGCTCTCCAAGAAGGGGCAGTCGGCAAACGGGACCGATCAGGACGATATCGTGGCCGTGCCCTACACCACGGCGCAGACGCGCATCAGCAACTTCTTCTTCATCGGCTCCATCCTGGCGATGACGGAGAACACCAAGGATATCCCGGCGGCGATGGAGGAGCTGCGCAGCATCATGCGCGACAGTCATCGCATCAGCGGCGGCGCGGACGACTTCACGGTGCGTGACCAGTCGGCGCTGGCCACGACTGCCACCAGTACCACGTCGGTGATGACGGCGCTGCTGGCCGCGATCGCCTCGATCTCGCTCGTCGTGGGCGGTATCGGGATCATGAACATCATGCTCGTGTCGGTGACCGAGCGGACGCGCGAAATCGGCATTCGCATGGCGATCGGTGCGCGGGGCTCCGACGTACTCACGCAATTTCTGGTCGAGAGCGTGGTGCTCTGCCTGATGGGCGGCATCGTGGGCCTGCTGGTCGGCATCGGCAGTGCCGCGGTGGTGGGACACTTCACTGGCTGGCAGACGGCCACGTCGCTTTCGTCGATCCTCATGGCCACGGGCTTCTCGGCTGCCGTTGGCGTGTTCTTCGGTTACTACCCAGCGCGCAAGGCTGCCGCGCTCGATCCCATACAGGCGCTGCGCTACGAGTGAGCGCCGGAGGTTTCACAGATGCGATCCATTGCTGCCCGTCGCTCCTGGCTGTGGCCGGTGAGCCTGCTGATGCTCAGCGCCCTCGCCCCGGCGGTCCTCCCGGCGCAGGGTGTGACGCCCGTCGCGTCGAGCACCATCACGTTCGCCGATGCGATTCGCCTGGTCCTGAACCAGAACGTGAGTGTGCGGCAGGCGCAGAACACGGTGGAGAGCGGGAGCGCGACCATCCGGCAACGTCAGTCCGCGTTCCTGCCCTCGTTCTCGCTGTCCACGAGCACCTCGGAGGCGTACGGTTACAACTTCAATCAGACCGAAGGGAAGATCGTCGATCAGACCACCACGGCGTTGAGCCTCGGGGCGAGCTCCGGTGTCACGCTCTTCGACGGGGGACGCAATCTGGCGGCGCTGCGCGAGTCACGCCTCACCAACAGCGCCAACGGCAATGATCTCACCCGCGCGCGGCAGACCGCCGTGTTCACCGCGGCCTCCAACTTCCTCACGCTGGTCCAGCGCGAGGAGCAGGTTCGGGTGCAGCGCGACAATCTGGCCGCGCAGCAGGCGCAGGACAGCGTCATCCAGCGCCTGGTGAAAGCCGGTGCGCGTCCGATCTCCGACCAGTATCAGCAGCAGGCCACGGTGGCGAGCGCGCAATATGCGCTGGTCTCGGCACAGCGGGACCTCGAGGTGGCGCGCATCACCCTCATCCGTACACTGCAACTCGACCCGCAGGGTCACTACGCCTTTGTGGCGCCCGTGGTCCGTGATTCGGTGAAGGTCCGCGCCTTCAACCTCGACAGCCTGCTCGATCGCGCGCTCACCAGTCGCGAGGACCTCAAGGCGCTCGATACCCGATTGACTGCGACCGCGCAGACGCTCAAGAGTGCGGCCAGTGCCCGCCTGCCGCAGGTCTCGCTGAGCCTCGGGTACAATACGGCATTCAACTCCGCGAGCACGCTGCCGTTCAACACGCAGCTCGATCAGCGCCGCAACGGCTCGCTGGGTGTGTCGCTCAGCCTGCCGGTCTTCGACCGCAACGTGGCGAGCGTGGCGGTGCAGCAGGCGCGTATCAGCGCCGACAACGCACGGCTGGCGCTG
Source organism: Gemmatimonas sp. (assembly GCA_039809645.1). Taxonomy (GTDB): domain Bacteria; phylum Gemmatimonadota; class Gemmatimonadetes; order Gemmatimonadales; family Gemmatimonadaceae; genus Gemmatimonas. The sequence goes on along the minus strand of JBDHVK010000004.1, from coordinate 4,643 downwards.
CAGGACCGGCGACAGGCGGTGGCCGCCGATGTGCGGCAGGCGTATCTGGATCACGACGCCGCCGTGCAGCAGCTGGCCGCCGCCCAGGCCCAGTTGGCGGCCGCTCAGTTGGCGGCGACGACGCAGGCACGCCGCTACGACGTCGGCGCCGGCACGCTGGTGGAAGTCACGACCGCCCGGGCGCAGCTCGTGCAGGCCGCCAGCGCGGTCGTGAGTGCCAAGTACGCCGTCGCTTTCCAGCAAAGTCTGATGGCGTACTATGTCGGCGATCTGGTGCCGGAGGCGGTGACGTTGAACTAGTCCGTCGGTGTGCGCTCGACGAGCACCACCGTCAGCGCCAGTGGTCCGTGCGCCCCGACGACGAGCGTCTGCTCGATGTCCGCGGTCTTGGAGGGCCCGCACACGAAGCATCCGAAGGGCGGCGCGGCGACGTCGAGCTGTGCATAGGCCTCGTGCAGTGTCTCCACGACGGCCTCGGCGTGCACCACGAGCGTGACATGCTCCGCCAGAAAGAGCTGTTGGCGCGCTTCGTTCGTGCGCGGCACCACCCAAACGGCGCCGCTTTCCGCCACACCGAGCGCCCCCCGAAACGATGCGCTCTCGGTGCCGAGGGGCGGCTCGGCGTGCGACACCACCACCCGCGCTCCGCTCGCGGTCAGCTGGGCCACGAAGCGTTCCAGGCGCGATGCGGCGGACACCGCTTGGGGTCCATACGCGCCGGGATGTTCGACCGGTGCCAGATGTTGGGCGCCGCGGGCAGCCTGGAGTCGTGCGAGTATCGTCAAGCGGGCGTCGTCAGTCATGCCGCCCCCGGTCGTGCCACCACGCGTGGAACGAACGCGGCGCTGGACGCGGCACCGTGCGCCCGCGCCCCCAGGCGCCACTCCAGCGGCGCGTAAAGGCCGGCGACACGAGACGCAGGAACAGGCGTGCGGCGCGCGTCATCCAGCGCCGGAGCCGCGGTCGCTCCAGCGCGAACGTGACCAGGCGGATCGCACGCGCATTCTGCCGTGCGCCGAATCCTGCACGCACCACATCGCGGCGCCAGGCGAGGAGCTGCGCGTCGAGATCCACCTGCACCGGGCAGACGGCCGTACAGGATCCGCACAGCGTACTGGCGAAGGGCAGCGAGGCGTGTCGCGCCAGATCCATCCCCGGTGCGAGGACACTTCCGATTGGACCGGGGATGGTTGTGCCGTAGCTGTGTCCCCCGCTGCGGCGATAGACCGGACACGTATTGAGGCACGCCCCGCAGCGAATGCATTTGAGCGATCGCCAGTAGCTGGCTCGGGCCACCTGTGTGGTTCGGCCGTTGTCGACCAGGATGACATGCACGGCCTGCCCCTCGCGCGGGCCGTGGATGTGCGAGGTGTACACCGTTTGTGGCTGCCCGGTGGCACTGCGCGCGAGCAGCCGCAGGAACACCGGCAAGTCGCTGGCCAGCGGGATGAGCTTCTCGATTCCGAACGACGCGATGTGCAGCGGTGCGAGCGCCATGCCCAGATCGGCGTTGCCCTCGTTGGTGCACACGACGAACCCGCCAGTTTCCGCGACGGCGAAGTTCGCCCCCGTGAGCGTCGCGTCGGCCGCGAGAAACTGCGCGCGCAGATCCTCGCGCGCCGCCCGGGTGAGCGCGACGGGATCGACGAGATCGGCCGGCGTGCCAAGATGCTGATGAAAGGTCGCCCCCACATCGGCCGTCTGCAGATGAATCGCCGGCATGACGATGTGACTGGGCGCTTCGGCGCGCAGCTGCACGATGCGCTCGCCGAGGTCGGTATCGATCACCGTGATTCCGCGTGCCTCGAGAAACCCGTTGAGTTGACACTCCTCGGTGAGCATGGACTTGCTCTTCACGAGCCGTGTCGCGCGGGCATCCACCAGCAGCTGATGCACGATGGCATTGTGTTCGGCGGCATCGCGCGCCCAGTGAACGTGCAGGCCGTTCGCCTGCGCGGCCCGCTCGAACTGTTCGAGATACGCCGCCAGGTGGGTCAGCGTATGCTCCTTGATCGCCGACGCGTGTGCCCGCAGCGCCTCCCAGTCGGGCACGGCCGCCACCGCCGCATCGCGACGCTGCCTCACCCACCAGAGCGCGCCATCGTGCCAGTCGGTACGCGCCTCGTCGGCGGTGAAGGCGGCAGCCGCGCTCGCGTGACCAGGCGGCTGTGCCGGCGTGGGTGTGAGCACGGGGAGCGGCCGGCTCATGCGCGTCTCGCGAGCAGTTCCGCCACATGCCAGATGGCGATCGGCGATCCCTCGGCCTCGGCGACGCTTTGGAGATGCAGCCCGCAGCTCAGATCGGTCGTGACCACTGCAGCGGCGCGCGCCGTCCGCATGTCCCGGAGGCGATCACGCCCGATCTTCACCGACACCTCGGGTTCGCCCAGGGCAAAGGTGCCGCCAAAGCCGCAACACTCGTCGGCCCGGACGAGTGGCGCGATGTCGAGCCCACGGACCTGGGCGAGCACGGCCCCGACCTTGTCCAACGCCGGAGCGGCCCGTTCCGACGGCGCGGCCAGCCCCAGCCCGCGCAGGGCGTGACAGCCGACGTGCACGGCAACCCGGGCGTGGGTCGAGGCGCCGAGCGACGCCACGGCGTCGAGCCCCGCGACATCGTGGAGGAATGCCGTGAACTCGTGCACCCGGGCCCGGGCGTCCTCGCTCGCAAGATGGGTGCGGAGGTGATAGGCACAGCTGCCGGAGAGTACCACGATGGGCAGCTCCGCCGGCACCTCACACTGGTGCGCGCACTCGAAGGCCCGCAGCAGCCTGTCTCCCGCGTCGTGATAACCAGCGTTGGTCGGCGGCTGCCCGCAGCAGGCGGCCCCCGCCGCGACATGCACTCTCCAGCCCAGGCGTTCCAACACGTCGACGGCCGCGACGCCGGCCGCGGGGTGGAACTGATCCACGAAACAGGGCACGAAGAGGACAACGTCAGGCATGAGGATCTCGCATCGTAGGCCGAAGATGCATCACCGGCGCCCCCGCCGGAAACACAAAACCCCGCCGGTCGGATGACCGGCGGGGTTGGTGTCGAGAGCTCACGACCGGGATCGAACCGGTGACCTCATCCTTACCAAGGATGTGCTCTGCCGACTGAGCTACGTGAGCGTCCTGCCTGAGCCTTGAAAGCTAATCAGGACGATGGCGCCCGGACAAGGCAGATGGCACCGGGGTGTTGGGCCCGACCCAGCCGACCGCCACCGCGAGGGGGGGCGCCTCCGGCGTCGGTGGCGTCGGTGGCTGGCAGGGGAGCCAGCAGCGGAACACGCTCCCCTCTCGCACCACGCTCTCGGCGGCCACTTCGCCCCCCATCGCGTGGACCAGTGTCCGCACGATCGTGAGCCCCAGCCCGGCGCCGCCGCTTCGGCGGGTGAGCGAACCGTCGACCTGCACGAAGGGCTCGAAGACATTCGGCAGGTCCTCGGGCGCGATGCCGACGCCCGTATCACGCACTTCGATGCGGCACCGCGCACCATGCGTGTCGGCGCGGACCTCCACGGCGCCGCCCGTCTCGGTGAAGCGCCAGGCGTTGGTGACGAGGTTGACCAGCACCTGCTGCACCCGAACGGCGTCGGCGATCAGGACCGTCTCCGTGGGGTGCACGGTGAGCGTCACGCCCTTCCGCGCGAACTCATGACGGAGGTTCTCCACCACGGCATCGAACTGCTCCTGCAGCCGCACGGGTTCGCTGGCGACCGGCATGGGCTGCGAGTCGAGGCGCGCGAAGAACAGCAGGTCGTTCACCAGATGCAGCAACTGGTCCTTGTTGCGCTGGATCCGCGCGAGTGTGAGCTCCTGATCGGCCGTCACCGGTCCATGCACACCGAGCGCGATCAGCTCGGCGTGACCGGCGATGGCATTGAGTGGTGTGCGCAGCTCGTGGCTCATGACACCGAGGAATCGCGCCTTTGCGGCGTTGGCTTCCTGCAGCGCGAGATTCTGGGCTTCGAGGTCACGATGCATCTGCCGGCTGATCCACCACACCGCCGCGGTGGAGAGCAGGATCAGGAGCAATGCGAGGCCGCCGAAGCGCGCGCCGAGCGTGTGCAGGCGCGCCATCGTGTGCGCCTCGGACTGCAGCATCACCACGCGGTACGGCGACCCCGGGACATCCGCCGCCGCGATGTACGCGGGTTCGCGCAAACGGTCGAACGTGCGCACCGCGGGTTTGTTGACGATGGAGTCCAGCAGGGCCGTCTCCACCGGTGGCGCTCCCGGAGCCTGTCCGGCGTCGAGCCACACATCGCCGCTCCGGTTCACAAGCCAGACGCGCGTGCGGATGCCGAGCAGGTTGGAAATCAGCGATTCCGAATTGGCGTTCCGCCCGATCCGGTAAAACGACACGAGCGCCCCCACGACCGCGGCGTTCCGCCGCAGCGGCACGGCCACCGCGAGATGGGGAATGGAGTCCACCGCATAGAAGCCACTCACGAAGGCCGAGTCGCGCGCTCGCGCCTGACGCAACGCGGTGAGCGCCACCGTAGAGTCGGCGGCCGTTCGGAGGCCGTCCCGCCACAGAAACTCGCCATTGGATCGCAGCAGCGCGCGTCCGACCAGCGTGCTGTCGAGCCTCGTGCGCGACTGTTGGATGCGCGCGAGCAGTGGCGCGGCCGGCACCGTCCCGTCGCGCACCGCAT